>NZ_JBKVCZ010000001.1:0-176864 GCF_046966825.1 Hungatella sp.
ATCTTCTATACACTGATACCCGTATTCAAAATTGTTGCCCGGCATCGGAGAGGTGGCGCAGGTTTCTGTCAGCCCCAGCTCTTCCATGGCCCGGTGATAGCCGTTATAGCGCTCCCGGTAGGGCGCAAGGCTTGTGGTGCCGTTGATCAGGCCGATTTCCCGGCAGCCCCTGGAATAGAGGTATCTGACGGTGTCGTAGCCGCAGGCGTCGTAATCGGCAATGACGCTGCTGATGCTGCCTTCCTGCTTCCGGACGATCTGGGTCACCGCAATGCCTCCGGCGTGGATATCCCGCAGGAGGTGGCCGTTACGCCCTGTACCGGCTATGATAATGCCATCCACGAAACCATTGCGCAGGCGGTTTAAACACTCTTTCTCGATGACCGGGTCATCCTCCGTGTGACAGATGAGCGTCGCATATCCCAGCTTTCGCGATTCCGATTCGATACTCTGGGTAATATCGGCGAACAGCGTCAAATGAAGACGGGGAACGACGACACCGATGGTATGGCGTTTTCCCTGACGCAGTCCCTGGGCAAGAACGTTGGGCTGATAGCTTAATTCCTTCACGGCTGCGAAAATTCGGGCCTTTGTATCCGGATGGACATAGGAAGTATTGTTCAGCGCCCGGGAAACCGTGCTTACATCGACACATGCCAGTCTTGCAACATCTTTTAAAGTAGCCATATGATCAATCCTTTTCCATTTATTTTTGCAGAACATTATATACAATCGTTTGCCTATAATAACAATATAGTACAGATTAAAGCGGATTACAAGCAAAATGCAGGAGAAATACGAAAGAATTACGGGGGAAGATCGAAACCTTCTTTTCTTAAGCGTAACACGTTTCAATTTATTAAAATGACGGTAATATTGCACAAAAACTATGGATATAAACAAAATATACTATACTTTATACAAATATTTGTAGGCTGTATGCAATAAATTGCAGGTCGGGCCATATCTATTGACCGCCGCATTGCGGTATGGTATAAAGGAGCTACAGACATACAAACGATTGCATAAACGAAGCTGAAACACCAGCGCGCGATGGTGA
Organism: Hungatella sp.; assembly: GCF_046966825.1. Lineage (NCBI taxonomy): Bacteria > Bacillati > Bacillota > Clostridia > Lachnospirales > Lachnospiraceae > Hungatella > Hungatella sp. The sequence continues at coordinate 1,061 of NZ_JBKVCZ010000001.1, forward strand.
AGTAGATTTCGGGGCAGACCGCTGTGTCAGATGACATTCAAATTGAATAAACAGATTGGAAAAACAGATTAAGTAAGGCAGATTGAATCAAACAGATCAGGCTTATAAAATAAGAAGGAGATTAAAATTATGGCAAAAGTAAAAAATTTTAAAACAGTTTTCCCGGCAGTATCCGTACCTTTAAATGACGACTATACAATCAATGAACCGGAGTTCCGTGCTTACCTCCGTTGGATGAAGACTTTCTATAATAAGGGAATCCAGGGACTGGTGTGCAACGGCCATACAGGTGAGATCACAGGGCTTTCCCGTGCGGAGCGGAAGCGTGTGGTTGAAATCTGCAGCGAGGAATGCGGCGATATTATGACGATCATCTCCGGAATCAACTGCGAGAACACCATAGAATCCATTGAGATGGCAAAGGAAGCAAAGGAAGCCGGAGCGGACGGAATCCTGCTGATGCCTCCTCACATGTGGCTGCGCTTTGGCATGCATGCGGACGCACCGTTTGAGTATGTGAAGGACGTGGCAGAGGGCGCGGATATCGATATCATCATTCACCTCTATCCGGCCACCAGCAAGGCGTTTTATCCGGTTGAGACACTGATTAAAATGTGTAAAGAAATCGACCACGTAAAATGTATCAAGATGGGAACCCGTGTCACCTCCATCTATGAGCATGACGTTCGCCTCCTTCGTCAGGAGTGCCCGGATATCTCTCTGATTACATGCCATGATGAGACACTCTGTGTCAGCTGGTTCCCGGGAATGGACGGCGCCTTAATCGGCTTTGCAGGCTGTGTACCGGAGATCATCTGCCCGGCCCGCGAGGTATTCGCCAATCCGGAAAAGCACACATTAAAAGAGGCCCAGGACTGGTCAGACCGGATCTATCACATTTCACAGGCTATTTACGGCGGCGGCCAGCCATCCGGCGAGGCCCATGCACGGCTGAAAGAGGCTCTCGTACAGCGCGGCATATTCTCCAGCGGCTTAATGCGTAAGCCTGTGCTTCCCCTGAACCAGGAAGAGAAGGACTGGATCGCGCTGGGACTTAAGAACAGCGGCATGGAAAAAGTGGACATGAGCCAGTTTCAGTAATCAATAATGAAATCCAGTAATGAAATCCAGTAATAAAATCCAAATGTAAAATCAGAGAATCGAAAGGATTATAAAAAGGCGGTGCCGGAGGCAGCCGACACCGCCTTTTATCAGGAGAGGTGAGAATATGGGGGAAGAATTTGACCAGACAAAAGTCAAAAAAGCATCAATTCTGGAACTGTTAAAACGTATTGGTCCGGGTATTATTCTGGCGGGGGTCGTAATCGGACCCGGAAACATAACGACATCTGCAATGCTGGGCTCCAACTATGGGTATTCCATGATATGGCTGGTGATTCCCATTGCATTTATGGGAATCACATTTATGCTCACGACATATCGGCTCTCTATGCTTACGGGAATGCCGGTGATCCATGCAATACGGCATTATTATGGAAAGGGGGCGGCAGTGATTGTTGGCATGGCCACATTTTTCTCGTGCCTGTTCTTTACCATGGGGAATATCACAGGATCGGGAGCCGGTATGAACCTCATCTTCGGAATGAACTGGAAGTTGGGCTCTCTTATAATGATAGCTATTATTCTGGTGTGTTATTTTACCAAAGGGGTTTATTCCAAGGTGGAAAAACTGATCACGCTGTGTATTCTGGGAATGATCATCTGCTTTTATGCCACGCTTGCGGCCACGGGCGGACCGGCATGGGGAGAGCTTGGCAGGGGGCTCACCCACTGGAAGATCGCGGATGGCAGCCTTACTACGGCGCTGGCCTACATAAGCACCAATGCGGCCATCACAGCGGGCATTTACGGAACGTATCTGGGCGTTGAAAAGAAGTGGAAAAAAGAAGATTTGTTCAACGGAATCATGCTTGCTGACGCCATCGCCCATGTGGCCGCTGTCATCCTGATATCAGGGGCGATAGTTTTAGTCGGTGCGATAGTACTGCATCCGACAGGAACAGCAATTAAGGCTCCGGCCCAGCTGGGCGATCTGCTGATTCCATTTTTAGGCAAAGCCGCGCCGGTCGTTATGGGCATTGCGCTGCTTGCAGCAGGGTTTTCCTCACTGCTTGGAAATACACAGCGTGGTATGGTGCTGCTTGCCGCCGGAATCGATAAGCCGGTGGGGCTGGAGACGAAGTTTATCCGCTGGGGCTGCCTTCTTTGCATCGCTTTTGCGGCAGTCGTCTGTTACAGCTACGGCGGTTCCCCCACTCAGCTGATCTTCATTGCCAATATTGCAACTGCGATCGCTACGCCGTTTGGCGGATTCTTCGTCTGCCGGCTGATCTTCCGCAAAGACGTTAATGCCGGATTAAAGACTCCGCGGGTACTTCAGATCTGTATGGTGATCAGCTACGCCTTCGCCCTGATCATGACAGGCTCCGCTCTCTGGAAGATGTTCTTTCTGTAATCGTGAGAGGCAGCCTGTGGGATGACGGGAATCTATAATAGAAAACCAGGGCAGAAAAAACAATTCTTGTTTCAGGAAAATTGTTTTCTCTGCCCTGGTTTTTTAGGTACCCAGCAGCATTAACATGACCGTAACGACAAACTCCTTTTCGTTCGGGGTGACCTTCATCTCTCCGTCGTACTTTTCCACCGTCGTGCGAACGTTGGAGAGTCCGATTCCACAGAAATGCTGGCCTTTTTTAACACTTTCATACTGGTTTTCCTTCAGGATGTACTGGCCGTTATAAGAGTTTGTGACCTTAATAATAAGAAAGGACTTCTTAAACAGGATTTCCACGTCAATGAAGCGGTCCTTCGTGTCTCCCTCCATGCGGCAGCAGGCTTCCTGGGCGTTGTCCAGTAAGTTTCCCAGAATAATGCATAAGTCCACGTTGTCGATCGGTAAGTCCGGCGGAACCATGACATTTACTGTCATGCGGATGTTGTTCAGGGAGGCCCGTTCTTTGGCATCGTTCAGCAGGATGCTGATCAAATTGTTCCCAATGTTGACCGTGGAAGACAGGTGTCTGGAATCGGTGTAAATCTCGTCGATGTAATGAAGCGCATCCTGATACTGCTCCAGTTCGATGAAGGATGCGATGCAGTGCAGATGGTTTTTCAGATCGTGGCGCATGGCCGCGACCTCGTGCTGGGACTTTTCCACACTCTTGTAATAATCTTTCTGATGCTCCAGAAGCTTGGACGCCATCAGACTCCGCTCACTTGCCTCGTCGATCATCTCGGTCTTGTCGATCAGATAGAACAGCGCGAAGGACGTACACATGAGAATCCCGGATTCCGATAAATAAAACGGCGCGGTCTGGTTGATGGTCCGCAGATAAAACTGATGTATGACGATAAAGAGGATTCCGGCCGGCGCTAAGTAGGTGATGGCGGAATACAGGTTGTATTTATTGTGGCGGCGCATGCTTCGGAAGTAGATGAACAGCCAGGTAAACAGGATAAATACGACGCAGGCCGCAATCTGTGACAGTGGGCTCTGAATCAGATTGGAAGGGACCGACGGCAGATCCGCGTGCTTTAGCGCCATGAAAAATGTGGAACAGGCCAGCTTGCATGAGTAATGCAGGGTGACAAAGAGGTACGTCACGAGGATCTTAATCTGAAGCGCATCCGCGAAAAAGAGGCAGGCCAGCAGAAGCGTAAACAAAAGATAGTAGGTCCACGCGGAAAACAGCGGCCAGCGGCCGGCATACGTGACAAGCTGAAAAACGAAATACGAAAAAAGCCCCAGGTAATAGTATTTATTGGGGCGGGAGTTGCGCCTTAAGAAGGCGCGGTACATCTGAAACAGAATCAGTGTCTCGGCACATGACAGAATCGTGTCTAGCAGCAGCTGGTAATAGACCGTCATATGATCTGCTCCTCCATATAATCTAAAAATTTCTGATTTACTTCTCTGTGGCGGTGGTGGCTTAAGGGAATCACCTCTCCGTTATCCAGCGTTACGGAATCCTTAAAAATGTTGTGAACGTGCTTCAGGTTCACGATAAAGCTCTTATGGACCCTGAGAAAGCCATGGCCTTCCGTCTGCTCCTCGACGGCACTGATCCGTCCGGTAAAGGTATAGTCGCCCTGTCTGGAGGAGATGTGGATAGACCGGATATCCGATTCAAAATAGAAGATATCTTCCATGGATATGACGGTAGTCCCGCTCTTGCTGGGAAAACGGTAATAAGCCCCCCTCTTTTTATCGATGGAGGCGAATATATTCTTTGTAATTTTCTGAAATTCCGGCTTTGATACCGGCTTGACGATGTAACGGGCCGCATTAATCTTATAGCCCTCGATGGCGTATTCCACAGTTGCCGTCACGATGAGAATGGCCACATTCTGATCCACTTTCCGTATCTTCAGGGCAGTTTCGATCCCATTTAACCGGTCCATCATCATATCGAGGATGATTAAGTCGAACTGTCCTTCCTTTTTATATGCCTGCGCCAGCTCTACTCCGTCGTGGAAGGAGGACAGCTCCAGCGGATAGTGAAATTCAGGTTCTGTCAGATAATCCGTTATTAACTGCAAGTCTGCCGGATTGTCATCACATATTGCAACTTTATACATAAGGCTTCCCCTTTCCGAATCCATCCGCCGATGCGGACAGATTAAAAATAGCTAAATCAGGTGCCGTTTCTGACATGAAAAATGTCTTTTCTGCACAGATAATTGACTATAAAATCATAAGAGTTAAAATGGCATTTGTCAAGTGACACATATACCAAATAAAAGGGGGAATTAATTCTATGGCTGGTTCCAAACAGACAGCTCCGGAAGGAACGGGTATGCAGAAAACCCTATCCATCTGGAACTACTTCACAATAGGTTTCGGCGCGATCATCGGGACGGGCTGGGTGCTCTTGGTTGGTGACTGGATGATTATCGGCGGCGGTCCGATCGCTGCAATGATTGCATTTTTCATCGGCGCGTTATTTCTGCTTCCGATTGGCGCAGTGTTCGGGGAACTGACGGCGGCAATACCGATATCCGGAGGTATCGTCGAGTACGTGGACAGAACCTTCGGCAAAAACGTTTCATACATAACGGGCTGGTTCCTGGCACTTGGAAACGGAATCCTGTGTCCGTGGGAGGCAATCGCAATCTCCACACTGGTTTCTGATATGTTCGGCGATATGCTGCCGTTTCTTCGCTCCGTAAAGCTCTATACGATTATGGGGGCCGATGTGTATCTGTTCCCGACAATCATCGCTCTGGGCTTTGCGTGCTACGTAATCTTCTTAAACTTTAAGGGTGCGAGCTCCGCTGCCAAGCTGCAGGCGTTCTTAACAAAGGCGCTGCTGGGCGGCATGCTTCTGGCCATGGCTATATCCTTTGTAAAAGGCGGTCCGCACAATATTTTACCTGCTTTCGGACAGGTGGATGGTGCCGGTTCCTCTACGAGCGCAACAAACATGTTTGCCGGAATTGTATCCGTCCTTGTCATGACACCGTTCTTCTATGCGGGATTTGATACGATTCCGCAGCAGGCGGAGGAAGCGGCGGAAGGCCTTGACTGGAATAAATTCGGCAAGGTAATCAGCATGGCGCTTTTGGCTGCCGGCGGCTTCTATATGATCTGTATCTATTCCTTCGGAACCATTATTCCGTGGTCCGATTTTGTAAAGAGCTCCGTGCCGGCTCTGGCCTGCTTAAGAGACATCAACATGTTCCTGTATGTCATCATGCTGGTAATCGCAACCCTGGGGCCGATGGGACCGATGAACTCCTTCTATGGCGCCACCAGCCGAATCATGCTGGCCATGGGACGAAAGGGTCAGCTTCCGGAGAAATTTGCTGAAATTGATCCGAAAAGCGGCGCGCCGAAAATGGCCAACATACTTCTTGCATGCTTAACTATAGTCGGACCGTTCCTGGGCAAGAAAATGCTGGTCCCGCTGACCAATGTATCCGCGCTGGCATTTATTTTCTCCTGCACCATGGTGAGTTTCGCCTGTCTTCGTATGAGAACGACGGAACCGGATCTTCCAAGACCGTATAAAGTACCCGGCGGTAAGCTGGGAATCGGAGCCGCCTGTCTGGCCGGTTCCATCATTATTGCATTAATGGTTATCCCGATGAGCCCGGCGGCCTTAAAGCCGGTAGAATGGCTGATCGTAGCAGGCTGGCTGGTAGTTGGCCTCATCTTAAAAATGTTTTCACAGAAAAAATAATATATCTAAAAATTAAAGGAGGTTTTATCATGAAGAAAGAATTAAAAGATACCGCATTTGTCGGCGGACTGCTGATCGATGGTACCGGTGCAGAGCCAATTAAGGATTCCCTGGTTCTGGTAAAAGACGGAAAAGTCGCCTATGCGGGTGCTGGAAAAGAATTTGGTACGGAGTATGAAATCGTAGATGTTTCAGGAAAGACAATTATGCCTGGTTTAATTGATACACATCTGCATTTCTCCGGTAACTTAACGGATGATGACAGTGACTGGGTACTGGAGAGCGTTGAGCAGAAGGCAGTTGTAGCTGTTCAGCAGGCGCATGAATGTCTGGAGACAGGTCTTACCACCGTTGGTGAGATCGGACGTAACGGACTTGCAATCCGTGATATGGTGGAAGCCGGAATCATGGAAGGACCGCGTGTTGTCGGTACAGGACTTGGATTCTGCCGTACAGCAGGCCATGGCGATTCCCATAAGCTCTTAAAAGAGCATAACGATTTAGGCCATCCGTGGGCTGAGCGTATCGACGGACCGTGGGATTTAAGAAAAGCAGTGAGAAGAAGGCTGCGTGACAACCCGGACGCCATCAAGATCTGGGCAACCGGCGGCGGAATCTGGCGCTGGGATCAGAAGCTGGATCAGCATTACTGCATGGAGGAAATCCAGGCAGTTGTAGACGAATGCAATATGGTAGGAATCCCGGTATGGGCTCACTGTGAAGGCTTTGGCGGCGCATTAGACTGTGCAAAGGCCGGCGTTCATCTGATCATCCATGGCCAGGCTTTAAATGACGAGTGTCTCGATATCATGGCGGAAAAAGGCATCTACTTCTGCCCGACGATTCAGTTCTTACATGAGTGGTTCAAGACGTATCCGCCGACATACGTACCGGAAATCCATGACAAGTTCCCGGGCAAGGATGTGGTTGAAAAGGAACTTAACCGTGTTTACGCAAACCTTAGAAGAGCAAAAGACAAGGGTATCGGCTTAACCATCGGTTCCGACTCCTTCTGCTCCAGCCTGACACCATACGGCTATACCGCCATGGGCGAGATGTACTCCTTCGTAGAATGCGCAGGCATCAGCGAGATGGATACCATCGTTGCCGCTACCAAGGTAGGCGCTGAGATGCTGAAGGTTGCAGACGTAACGGGTACTCTGGAAGAAGGCAAGAGCGCTGATTTACTGGTTATCGACGGCAACCCGCTGGAGAATATCAGAAATATCTGCGTGGAGAACATGAAGGTTATCATGAAAGAAGGACGTTTCGTAAAACGCCACTAAATACAGAAACAGAGAGCCCGCAGATTACGGCGGCCGCGTGTGCGGCACCGTATTCTGCGGGCTTTTGCTGTTAGAGGGCTGCCCTGCCTTAAATTCTCTTCTCGATCCAGTGGACCGCATCTCCGATTACTTCATCCCGGCAGTATTCATTAAAGATCTCATGGAAGAGTCCGCCGTAAATTTTCATCTGTTTATCTTTGGACGGTGCCGCAGCAAAGAAATCATAAGTATCTTTTACACTTACAAGTCCGTCTTTTTCTCCGTGAAGCATGAGGACCGGATAGGTAAAGTCCTTGACAGCGCCGTTAAACCAGTCGAGACCGCCGCAGATGGCGTAGCACAGGCCTGTGGTAAAGGTCTTTGTGTTATAGGGATCCTTTCCGTACCAGTCTACGACCTCGGCTACGGAGCAGACGCCTGCGCCCAGCTCATTGGGAAGCAGGGTGTGCGGATCCAAGTCCTTCGGAACGCCGGTAATCAGGCCGCCGTTGTCCTTCGTCAGAGCGCCGCTGGTGATCAGGCCGCGCAGCTTCTTATCCGGATACTTTGCGCCGTATAGCGCAACGGTAAACCCACCCATACTGTGGCCAATTAAGAAGACCGGCAGATCGGGATTTTCTGCAATAGCCATGTCCACGATTACATTGGTATCATCCAGAAGTTCGTTAAAGTCTTCATAATACGTGCGCTCCCCTTCGGAACGGCCATGCCCCCTGTGGTCGAACCTGTATGTAGCGATGCCTGCCTGATGGAAAAGATCTGCGAGATAATCGTACCGCCCCTGGTGCTCGCAGAGTCCATGTACAATAACGGCAGCGGCTCTTGCCTGTTCCGGCACTTCTCTGTTAAAGTAAAGCTTTGTTCCGTCAAATGAAGAAATCATTTCTCCCATAAGAAACCTCCTTAATATTAGTTGAAAATTCTGTTTTTGCTATGCATCCATCATACCATAAATGTCAGGTTCGTGAAAGACCTCATTCCAATTCCGGGCGCATGACAAAATACACTGGGGCGCTCTGCACATCCGCTGGAGGCTTCAACATTCAGAAGTGGGGGAGTCTGCTTCTGAATGTTGAACTGTAATAGGAATCCTTACATAATCCTTACACTTCCAGTCATACCCTTGCATTCCATAACCTTCCATGATAGAGTATTCGAAGAGCCATAATGGTGAGGAATACTGTAATCGAAAGAAAAGAGAAAGGAGGACCTGCGATGAGACGCGGCTATTCATTCTTTATACAAAACCAGTTTATACAGTCACAAAATATAATACAGCTGCATACAGATGATATCATACGGTTTCAACCGACAGCCGACAGGCTTAGTCTTAAAATGGTCCATCCTGATCGTTCGCCAATAGGAGGCGAAGAAATCACCTGATGTCCAACCGGAGGAATGTGAAGAGTCCTTAGTGAACTCTACAAAAATCCAGGCGGGAGCATAGGGATTACAGGAAGTATTTGATATCCGGCTGCCTAAAATAACTGGATTTTAGCGGCAGGATCAGAGAACGAGATAAGGACAGAAATATTTAAAGACGTTGGGAGAGCCGGAAGGCTCTTTTTTTGTTTCATAGAAAATTCGTCCTACGAAACAAAAACCTTCGGGGGACAGCGTACCCCGCTTTATCGGGTATGCGCACTTCGCGCTAAGGAAATATGGCCGCTTTAGCGGCCGCGTTCCGGTGCGAGAGTCCGGATCGCCGGACTCTTTATTCATCTATATTCATAAAAAACAGATTAATATATAAATTTCAGGAGGGATTACAATGAGACAGGTCAAAGAAGAAGTATGTCTTTACTATATGGGCTTTGGCATATGCGCCAGAGGGCTTCATGCAGATAAAAAGGGATGCTGCGCCGGATGCAGCCAGTATAAAGCATCGGGCGTTAAAATCGGTAAAAAAAGCAAGGTGGTAACGGGAAAGAGGGCATAGAGGAAACGAATGAAAACGGTAAAAGGTAAATTCAATGAGGCCATTGTCTATACCGATGTGGTAGAAGATATGGCGCTCCAGCAGATTAAACAGTTATGCGACATGGAATTCGCGGCGGACGCCAGAATCCGGATTATGCCGGATGTCCACGCCGGCGCCGGCTGTACGATCGGTACGACCATGACGATCCATGACAGGGTGGTGCCGAATCTCGTTGGGGTGGATATCGGATGCGGGATGGAGACAGTCCGTATCCGGGAGCGCCGGCTCGACCTAAAGAGGCTGGACACGCTGATTCAGGAGCGGATTCCGGCCGGGTTCCTGGTGAGGGAGAAGACCCATCCCTATTACGGTGAGGTTGATTTAACGGAGCTTAAATGCCTGGAGCAAGGCGCTGTCAATCTGGAACGCGCGGAGAAAAGCATGGGCACCCTTGGGGGCGGCAATCACTTTATAGAGGCGGATCAGGATGAGGACGGTAATATTTATCTTGTTATCCATTCGGGAAGCCGTCATCTGGGGCTGGAGACGGCCGGTTTTTATCAGAATCTGGCGTATAAGAGCTTAAAGGAGCCGTCACGTGAAACCATTAATCAGATGATCGAATCGTACAAGGCCCAGGGGCGGCAGGGAGAGATTGAGGCAGCTGTCAAGGCGCTGCATGCGTCCGGTGAGACCACGGTTCCCAGGGAGCTGGCGTACGTAAGCGGTCAGCAGATGGAGGACTACATTCACGATATGAAGCTGGTCCAGCACTTCGCCCTTTTAAACAGAAAGGCCATGATGGATGAGATTGTAAGCGGAATGGGCCTGACTGTGGAGGAAAGCTTTACGACGATTCATAACTACATCGATACGAAAGCCATGATTCTGAGAAAAGGAGCCGTATCCGCACGAAATGGAGAAAAACTTCTCATCCCCATCAACATGAAGGAAGGGAGCCTGATCTGTGTGGGAAAGGGCAATGAGGAGTGGAACTGGTCCGCGCCTCACGGCGCTGGTCGTCTGATGAGCCGGAGAGCGGCGAAAAAGGCGTTTACAGTGGCAGAGTTCGAACAGGAGATGAAGGGAATCTATACGACATCGGTGGGCGCAGAAACTCTGGACGAGTGTCCCATGGCTTACAAGGCCATGGATGATATTGTGAAGTACATCGATTCCACGGTAAAAATTCTTCAGGTGATAAAACCAATTTATAACTTCAAAGCAGGTGAATAAGCTATTTAATAGGAAGAGTTTTTCGGAAATATTATAAAAAACATAGATGAGCCATTTGTAAGTTTTGATGGTCAAAATAATAGGCTGTCCCATGGGGATAGCCTTTTTATCTATCATTTGCAGAATATTAACTTAACGTTTAGGTAGTAATGACGATGGAAATAAAAAACACAAAAAAAACACGGTCAAAATTCACAAAATACTGAAATGATTTTTGGTATAAAATTAAGAAAATTAGGGTTCAAATTAATAAAGTTCATAATTCCTTCATATTTTCCTTAAAAATTTAATAAGAATTTCAGAAATAACTCCGGGAAAATTGTTCCAAATGTTCAAACAATTAGTCTCATTAACGATTTGTTAAGAAGCGGCGGAAAAGTTGACAATTGTTGCAGATGCAAGTATGATACACGGTATACTTAATGTACAAATATCAGTACAAGTATTATAATAGTATTAGAGAGTCTTGAAGAAAGGAAGTGAGCATTACGGAGGATTTAGCAGAGAGGTTAATGGAAGAACTTAACTGCGAAACGGTATTTACCATTCCGGTATTTGGTGGAATTCCTATCGCTGAATCCGTAGTGGTGTCGTGGATTATCATGGCGGTGCTGACCATACTTTCCATCTGCCTGGTGAGAAATTTAAAGGTGGAGAATCCTGGGAAGAAGCAGCTGGCGCTGGAAGTGGCAATCGGCGGCATTTACAAATTCTTTGATGATCTGGTTGGAGAAGAAGGGCGCAGATATATCCCGTATCTGATATCCATAGCCATCTACATCGGCGTTGCGAATCTGATCGGTTTAATCGGCTTCAAACCACCAACCAAGGACTTGAATGCGACTGCGGCACTTGCCCTTATGAGCATCGTATTGATTGAATATGCGGGCTTCCATAAGAAGGGACTTAAGGGATGGGTAAAAAGCTTTGCAGAACCGGTAGCGATTATCGCTCCGATCAATATTCTGGAAATCTTTATTAAACCGTTGTCTTTATGTATGCGTCTTTTTGGCAACGTGCTTGGTTCGTTTGTAGTCATGGAGCTGATTAAGCAGCTCGTAGCGCCAATCATACCGATTCCGTTCAGCATGTATTTTGACATCTTTGACGGACTCATTCAGGCGTATGTATTCGTATTCTTAACTGCCCTCTTTATCAAAGAAGCAGTGGAGTAACCAAAGTGTTGGAGTAATCAAAACAATTAAAAAGAGAAAAGGAGATATTTATTATGTTAACAGCTATTGGTGCAGGTATCGCAGTTTTAACAGGTGTAGGTGCAGGTGTAGGTATTGGTCTGGCAACTTCAAAGGCAGTAGACGCAATCGCAAGACAGCCTGAGGCAGAAGGCAAGATCAGCAAGGCTTTATTACTTGGTTGTGCTCTTGCAGAGGCAACTGCTATTTACGGTTTCGTTATCGCTCTGTTAATCATCTTATTCTTAAAATAATGCCTGACAGACGGAAAGTTAAGAATATAGATAGAAAGGCAGGCGAATTCGATGTTACGTTTGGATTTTAACCTTGTGTGGAACATCGTCAATGTCATCGTCCTGTATCTTCTGCTCAAGCATTTCCTGATTAAACCGGTGATGGATATCATGAATAAACGCCAGGCTATGGTGGATCAAAGCATCACAAATGCGAGGGCATCCGAGTCCCAGGCGTCCGAGCTTAAAAGCCGGTATGAAGAGAAGCTGGCGGCGTCGGCGGAAGAAGGAAAGAAGCTTGTGGAAGAGGCAAAGGCAGAGGCGAAGACTGTACAGGAGCGCATGATAAAAGAAGCCGGAGAGCAGGCGGACAGAATTATCGAAAATGCCCACAAGACGGCGAATGCGGACCAGGAAAAGGCAATGAGGGAAGCGGAAGCGCAGATTGCAGGTCTGGTACTTGCAGCAGCGGCAAAGGTTGTGCAGGGCGAGATGGACGATAGGAAGAACCAGGCACTCTACGACCAGTATATAGCAGAAGCAGGTGATTCTCATGACGCAGGCAGCAAATAATTACGGACAGGTGCTTTACGAATTGAAGGTTCCAAAGGAAATGGTGGAAGAAGCGGAGGTGCTGTTTCGCGAGGTTCCCCAGCTTAAGGAAGCCCTCGTAAGCCCTGTGGTGAAAAAAAGCGAAAAAAACCGCGTCATTGACCGGGTATTTCCAGCAGAGCTGAGGAATTTTCTTAAGGTGCTCTGTGGACATCAGGACATGGGCGAGGTCGAAGATGTATTCGAAGCGTACCATGCCTATGCATGCGAACAGGAAGGCAGTCTGCGAGCAACGTTGTATTATGTGACGGAGCCGGACGCAGAGCAGCTTAAGAAAATTAAGCAGATGCTGATGAAGAAATACCAGAAACAGGATGTGGAACTCCGCCTTGTTAAGGATTCCAGTCTGGGCGGAGGATTTGTGATCCGCACCGGCGATATGGAGACAGACTGGAGTATAAAAGGACGTATGAAACAGTTAGAGCAAATATTGATGCGGAGGTGAGAAGCGTGGGTTCAATCAATTCAGATGAGATTATCTCCATCTTAAGAAGCGAGATTGAAGATTATGACGTACATGCAAGAGACCAGGAGGTCGGCACGGTCATCGGAATCGGTGACGGAATCGCGACGATTTATGGAATTGACCACGCCATGTACGGCGAGATCGTTATCTTTGATAACGGTGTAAAAGGTATGGTACAGGATATCAGACGGGACGACATCGGTTGTATCCTGTTTGGTTCAGATAGAGAGATTAAAGAGGGATGCAAGGTTACGAGAACAAAGAAACGTGCCGGTATCCCGGTTGGCGACGCTTATATAGGAAGAGTTGTCAACGCATTGGGTGCAGCAATCGACGGGAAAGGTGACATCAAGTCCGACGATTACCGCCCGATCGAGAATGAGGCGCCTGGTATCATTGACAGAAAGAGCGTTTCGGTGCCTATGGAGACGGGAATCCTGGCAATTGACTCCATGTTCCCCATCGGCCGCGGCCAGCGTGAGCTGATCATCGGCGACCGTCAGACCGGTAAAACCTCGATTGCCATCGATGCCATTTTAAATCAGAAGGGCAAAGATACGATCTGCATCTACGTGGCGGTAGGCCAGAAGGCTTCCACCGTTGCGAAGATGGTCAATACATTAAGCCAGTATGGAGCCATGGATTATACCATCGTTCTGTCCTCGACAGCCAGTGAACCGGCTCCGCTTCAGTATATCGCTCCCTATTCCGGAACGGCGCTGGCAGAGTACTTCATGTATCAGGGAAAAGATGTGCTGATCGTTTACGACGATTTGTCGAAACATGCGGTTGCTTACCGTGCGCTGTCTTTACTCCTTGAGCGTTCCCCGGGACGTGAGGCATATCCGGGCGACGTGTTCTATCTGCATTCCAGGCTTCTGGAGAGATCCAGCAGACTGAGTGAGGAAAAGGGCGGCGGTTCCATTACGGCGCTGCCGATTATTGAGACACAGGCCGGAGATGTTTCGGCATATATTCCGACAAACGTTATCTCCATCACGGACGGACAGATATTCCTGGAGAGTGACTTATTCTTCTCCGGTATGAGACCTGCGGTCAACGTGGGACTTTCCGTATCCCGTGTCGGCGGCGCAGCTCAGACAAAGGCCATGAAGAAGGCGGCAGGAAGCCTTCGTATCGACCTGGCCCAGTGCCGTGAGATGGAAGTATTTACCCAGTTCAGTTCGGACCTCGATCCGGCGACGAAGGAGATGATCCAGTATGGCAAGGGACTGACAGAGATGTTAAAGCAGCCGCTCTGCCATCCGATGAGCTTACACGATCAGGTCATCAGCCTGGTAGCCGCTAATAACCGGCTTCTTCTCGATGTGGAAGTGTCAAAGATCAAGGGTTTCCAGAAGGAAATGCTGGCATTCTTTGAGCAGAAGCATCCGGAAATTGTGAAGGAGATCGAGGAGAAGAAAGTTCTTTCCGACGAGCTGAAGCAGAGCATTTTAGACGGCGTGAAAGAATTTAAACAGAACACGATGGCGTCATTTTGAGTTGATCTGCAAACTCGAAATGTGGACTGAAACAAATAAACAGAAGCAGGTGTAAGATATGGCAAATGCGAGAGAGATACAAAGCAGGATGAACAGTATCAGGAGTACGATGAAGATTACGAATGCGATGTATACGATTTCCTCGTCAAAGCTTAAAAAGGCCAGAAAAAACTTAACCGATACAGAACCCTATTTCTATGCGCTCCAGAGGACCATTTCCCGAATTGTCAGGCATACACCGGAGATAGAGGACCCTTATTTCGATACGAGGCCGCAGATTAAGCCGGAAGACAAGAAGATCGGGTATATCGTGGTAACCGCGGACAAAGGCCTTGCGGGCGCATACAATCACAACGTATTCAAGCTGGTACAGGAACAGATCGACAAGGGAGGAAATCCCATGCTGTTCGTGGTCGGTGAGCTGGGCCAGCAGTATTTTGTGAGAAAGGGGATTCCGGTAGAACAGGATTTCCGGTATACGGTGCAAAACCCGAATATGAGCCGGGCGAGGATCATTGAGGAGAAAATCGTGGATTATTTCCTGTCCGGGAAACTGGATGAGGTATACATGATTTACACCAGAATGGTCAATGCAATGAAGATGGAGGCCGAGATTACGCAGCTTTTACCGCTTCCGAAGTCTAATTTCAGCGTGCCCCAGGGCATACCGATCGACATCCATCTGGAGGAAATCACGATGAAGCCATCGCCCAAGGCGGTGATCGATGCCATCGTACCTAACTATATAGCCGGATTTATCTATGGCGGTCTGGTGGAATCCTACTCCAGCGAGCAGAATTCCAGAATGATGGCCATGCAGGCTGCCACGAAGAGTGCGCAGGATATGCTGGATGAACTGGCAATCACCTATAACCGGGTCCGCCAGGCTGCCATTACCCAGGAGATCACCGAGGTAATCAGCGGAGCCAAGGCCCAAAAAAAGAAGAAGAAAAAATAACAGAGAGGAGGAGTCCTCACAACTGTGAGAAACAGATTATGAATAAAGGAAAAATCGTGCAGGTTTTAGGGCCTGTTGTAGACGTAGAGTTCGAGGAAGGCGTGGAGCTGCCGTGCATTAAGGACGCCCTTGAGGTAGATAATGACGGAAAACGCTGCGTAATGGAAGTTTCCCAGCATCTGGGAAATAATACCGTTCGCTGCATTATGCTTGCTTCCAGCGAAGGACTCTGCAGAGATATGGAAGTAACGGCCACCGGTTCGGGAATCAGGGTTCCTGTCGGCGAGCAGACACTGGGACGCCTTTTTAACGTCCTGGGTGAGACGATTGACAACGGCGAACCGTTAAAGGAAGGCGAGAAATGGGTCATCCACAGGGATCCGCCGTCATTTGAGGAACAGAGCCCGGTAGCGGAGATCCTGGAGACGGGAATCAAGGTTATTGACCTTCTGGCCCCCTATGCAAAGGGTGGAAAGATCGGTCTGTTTGGAGGCGCCGGTGTAGGTAAGACGGTCCTCATTCAGGAGCTGATTCATAACATTGCGACAGAGCATGGCGGATATTCCATCTTTACCGGTGTTGGAGAGCGTTCCCGTGAAGGAAATGACTTATGGACCGAGATGGGAGAGTCCGGCGTTATCGAGAAAACGGCCCTGGTATTCGGTCAGATGAATGAGCCGCCGGGAGCCCGTATGCGTGTAGCGGAGACGGGACTTACCATGGCGGAATACTTCCGTGATCAGGAGCATAAAAACGTGCTGCTGTTCATCGACAACATCTTCCGTTTCGTTCAGGCCGGTTCCGAGGTGTCCGCGCTGCTCGGACGTATGCCGTCCGCTGTTGGCTGCCGACACTGGCCACGGAAATGGGCGAGTTACAGGAAAGAATTACCTCCACCAAGAACGGTTCTGTTACTTCGGTTCAGGCGGTTTACGTGCCGGCCGATGACTTGACGGATCCGGCTCCGGCGACCACCTTTGCCCATCTGGATGCGACGACGGTTCTTTCGAGAAAGATCGTGGAACAGGGTATTTACCCGGCGGTTGATCCGCTGGAATCCAACTCCCGTATTTTGGAACCGGATGTGGTAGGCGAGGAACACTATGAGGTGGCCAGAATGGTTCAGGAGACACTTCAGAAATACAGAGAGCTTCAGGACATCATCGCAATCCTCGGAATGGAGGAGCTGGGCGATGAGGATAAGACCACAGTAAACCGTGCCAGAAAGATCCAGAAATTCTTATCACAGCCATTCTCCGTGGCGGAGAACTTCACCGGCGTTGCCGGAAAGTACGTTCCTTTGAAGGAGACGGTGCGCGGCTTTAAGGCCATCGTAGAAGGTGAGATGGACCAGTATCCGGAGGCGGCGTTCTTTAACGTGGGAACGATCGACGAGGTAATCGAGAAGGCGAAGACATTAGGAGCCGAGGAAGGCAGATAGAGGTGAGGGCCTGTGAGCGCAAATACATTTTTTCTGCAGATCATTGCAACTGACAAGGTGTTCTTCAAGGGACCGTGCCAGAAGCTCATCATCCCCCTGTTAGACGGAGAAAAAGAGGTTCTGCCGCACCATGAGGACATGGTAATTGCAGTTACGATCGGCGAGATGAGACTGATGAATGAAAGCGGCGAATGGATTAACGGCGTGGTAGGCGATGGTTTTGTACAGATTATCAACAACCGTGTCACCCTTCTGGTGGATACTGCGGAACGTCCTGAGGATATTGACGAGAGGCGTGCCGAGGAGGCCAGGGAGAGGGCCGAGGAGCAGCTCAGACAGAGTAAGAGCATCCAGGAACATTCGCATTTCGAGGCGTCGCTGGCGAGGTCGCTGGCGAGGCTGAGGCTGAAGCATAAGTATGAGATTTAATAAATAGAGAAAGCTTCTGCAAAGGCACCGGGCAAACGTAATGTTTGACGGGCGGTGCTTTTGCGGAAGCTTTTTCTATACCCGGCAGCAGCCGGGCGGCATGCATCTTCTCTTATTTCTCAATGGGGATCAATACTTTTAATACTTCTTACCATAGCATATTGCCCCAGTTCCTTAAAACCGATCTTGCGGTAGATGGTGCCGGCCTCCGGGTTATCATAGAAGAGGCAGAGGAATCTCATGCCGTCCGCCAGACAGTCCCGGCATAAACGGTTTACCAGCCGGGTGGCGTATCCGCGGCCTCTGTATTCGGGCAGAGTCGCAACGCTGACGACCATGGCCGACATGGAGTTTTCGGCTGAGGTTCCGGCTACGGCTGCAAGCGTCCCATCTTCAAAGACCCCGTACATCCGGCCTTCGTTGGCCATGGAACTTAAGATATCTTCCTGGTTTTCAGCCTCCGTCTTACTCCGCATGGAGAAGAATTCATCGATCTGTTTTAACAGTGCGTAGATAGCATCAATATCATCAGGGACAAGGCGTCTTGCTGGAAAAGCGGGATCATCGGGGCTGGCCGGCCGGTCAAGCCTTGCCAGATACGTGGGAACCAGCTCAAGACCCTTTAAAAGCGGTATCAGAGGCTCAATCAGTTCCCGCTTCCCGCTTAAATTGCGCATCTGGAATCCGGAGAGAAATCCGGCGACTTCAGCTTTATTGTAATCTGCGGTATGGCTGTAGAACAGGAAATTGTTCCTGTAATCCAGAATAACGTAGGGGAGTGTTCCCCCTGTCCAGGTGTCGGCCGTGTATACGGAGACGTTTTCCGACTCCAGACCGTAGTTTTCCAAATCCCCGATCAGGAAGAGGTTGAATTCCGGTTCCAGAAGGGCATAAGCCATGGCGTCGTTAAAATGTGAAGCAGTAAGTTTTTTCATAAATAAATTCTCCCTCCTCAGACTGAATGTCAGATGCAAACAGAACGTGATGGTATCAGTATAGCAGAGAAGGAAAAAATTTCCAAGTGGCAGGATTTACGAAAGAAGGTAAGTAAAAAGAAGCGAAACGGTCCATAACAAAAACCGTTTCGCTTCTTTTCATATAAACAACATCGTATAAATATCATCTCATAAATGTTATCACCCAAGTGCCACATCCAGTATCATCATAATGACAAATCCCCCCATAACGCCCAGTGTACCGGCGTTGGAGTGTTCACCTAAATGAGCTTCGGGAATCAGTTCTTCCACTACGACATAGAGCATGGCGCCTGCGGCAAAGGAGAGCAGCCAGGGCATCAGAGGCTCGATGGCGCCTGCCACCAGCACCGTGAGGATACCGAAGATGGGTTCTACGATACCTGACATACTGCCGCGGAAGAATGCCTTACCGGTGGAAAGACCTTCCTGGCGCAATGGAAGGGAGATTGCCGCACCTTCCGGGAAATTCTGAATACCGATACCGATGGCGAGAGCCATGGCCGCGGTGTAGAGCGCCGGATCGTTGCCATGCTGTGCGGCCAATGCGAAGGACAGGCCGACCGCCATGCCCTCCGGTATGTTGTGAAGCGTAACCGCCATGACTAACAGGGTGGTCCGTTTCCAGCTGGAGGACACGCCCTCCGCCTCGTTGCAGCCCGGATTACTGCAGTCCGGGTGAAGGTGGGGGAGATAGGTATCGAGGGCGATCAGGAAGAACACGCCCAGTAAAAAGCCTCCGGCGGCAGGTATCCAGCCGATACCACCGTTTAAGGAAGCTTCCTCAATGGCAGGAATCAGCAGTGACCATACGGAAGCCGCCACCATAACTCCGGCTGCGAATCCCAGAAAAATTCTCTGTACAGATGCATTGACTTCTTTGCGAAAGAAAAAAACTACAGACGCGCCCAGCGTGGTCATTAAAAATGTAAAGCCAGTCCCGCCGGCCGCCCATAATAAAGATGTTCCCATAATAAAACCTCCTTTCAGTTTCTGAGTTAGCAATTTCTAACCCTATTCAGTATACCATATGACTGCCGACTGTGCAATGGAGGGAGGATACGAAAGTAAAGGCAGAACTGTTCCAACTATTCAGCCGTATGAGATAAATTTCCTTCCCTTTTTCCCTATAAATGTGCTAAAATAGACCTGATTCGACAAAAGGAAAGGAATACCGATTTATGAATAAAAAAGCACGATGGTACACACCTTTTATACATAAAGTACTTCTGGCCGCAGCTGTCGCGGCGGTTTTGGGAGGCTGCGGAAAAAAGAATGACGCAGGGCAGGAGACAGAGGCGCCCGAGCCCTCTTCCATCTCGATCGAGCTGGAGACTGAGAAGAATCCCGAGCCGGTAAAGATCCTGACAATCGGTGAGGAGCCGATGCCGGTACTGCCGGATCTTCCGGTTCTGGATGAGAATCCCGTTCCGGAGTATATCCGAAACGGCGTGGAGCATCCCATTATAGCAAGCCTTCAGCAGCGGCTGATGGATCTTGGATTTATGGACAATGATGAACCGACTCAGTATTTTGGAAATATGACCGAATCTGCGGTCAAGACTTTTCAACGGCAGAATCAGCTGGCGCAGGATGGTATTGTCGGCCCGGAGACGCTGAAGGCAATCATGGCTCCTTCCGCCAAGTACTACGCGGTTTCGAAGGATGTTGATGGTGACGATATCAGGCGGATTCAGAACCGCCTTTACGAACTGGGATATCTGGCTACCGGAGATCTGGTGACCGGACACTTTGGGGACGATACGGAGGCCGCAGTCATCAAGCTTCAGGAGGTCAACGGACTGAATGTGGATGGCAAGGTGGGCCGGCAGACGATTAACCTTCTATACAGTGATGAGATCAAGCCGAATTTTCTTTCCTATGGAGAGAAGAGCGATGTGGTGCTTGCATGCCAGACGCGGCTGAAGGAGCTGGGATATTTAACGACCACACCGGACGGCGCGTATGGCGATGATACGGCGGCAGCGGTCAAACAGTTCCAGGCGCGAAACGACCTGGTGGTTGACGGTTATCTCGGGCCATCCACCCGTGTGGCCTTAAACAGTGCCGAGGCGCAGGCCAACGGCCTGATGCTGGGGGAACAGGGAGAGACCGTTACCCGGATCCAGCAGCTGCTAAATAAATACGGCTATTTATCTTCGGCCAATGTTACCGGCTATTACGGTGAAGTGACGGAAAAGGCGGTGAAGTCCTTCCAGAGCAACAATGGCCTTACAGCAGACGGTTCTGTAGGCCGTCAGACGATGAATAAACTAACGGGAAGCAGCGTAAAGAAGGCGGGTTCAGGCGGTTCATCCGGTGGTAGCGGCGGTTCCAAGGGCGGAACGGTAAAAGGCGGCTCCGGCGTCAGCGGTCTGCTGTCCATCGCCAGATCCAAGCTGGGCTGTCCATACGTCTATGGTGCAAAAGGGCCGAACGCGTTTGACTGCTCCGGCTTCATCTATTACTGTCTGAATCAGGCGGGAGTACGGCAGAGCTATCTGACCTCGGCCGGATGGCGAAGCGTAGGAAAATACACGAAGATTACGAATTTCAACAGTCTCCAGGCGGGCGATATCATCGTCGTAAGCGGCCATGTGGGAATCGTGGCAGGCGGCGGCAAGGTGGTTGATGCATCTTCAAGTAACGGACGTGTCGTAGAACGTGCCCTGAGCAGCTGGTGGAGAAATAACTTTATCTGCGGATGGCGTATATTCGGATAGGAATGGTTCAAAATAAGGGTATGAAAAAAGAGAGAAAAGCAGTAAACATGATAACCGATTCACCGGGCAGTGCGTTGCTTCTGTTCGCTCTGCCGATGATTCTGGGCAATTTATTTCAACAGTTTTATAATATTATGGATTCGGTCGTTGTAGGCCGGTTCGTAAGTGAGGAGGCGCTGGCATCTGTCGGCGCTTCCTATTCCATTACCAATGTCTTTATTGCCATCGCCATCGGCGGAGGCATTGGAAGCTCCGTGGTAGTGTCCCAGTTCCTGGGCGCGAAGCAGCTGGGGAATATGAAGACGGCGATCTCTACGACACTGATCAACTTCCTGACGCTGAGCGTACTTCTCGGCACGCTGGGATTTCTGTTTAACGAGCCGATCCTGGCGTGGATGAACACCCCGGAAAACGTATTTGCCGATGCCTCCGTGTATTTAAGCATTTACTTTGTGGGACTTCCGTTCCTGTTCATGTACAACGTACAGGCGGCTATATTCCAGTCGCTGGGCGATTCCAGAACGCCGCTCTATCTCCTGATCTTTTCGTCGCTTCTGAATATTGTGCTGGATCTGCTCTTCGTAATCCGGTTCCATCAGGGAGTCGCAGGCGTTGCGGTGGCGACGCTGATGGCTCAGGGGCTGTCGGCGGTGATCTCCTTCACCATATTGCTGAAGCGCCTGAAGGCGTATGAAGTGACGGAGGCGTTTCATTTTTACGACATGAAGATGATGATCAATATGATGCGGGTGGCGATCCCTTCCACGCTTCAGCAGTCGATCGTCCATATCGGGATGCTTTTGGTACAGTCGGTGGTGAACGTCTTCGGTTCCGCGGTCATGGCCGGATTTGCCGCGGGTACGAGGATCGAGTCGATCTGCATCGTACCCATGCTTGCCATCGGCAATGCCATGTCGACCTTTACTGCACAGAACATCGGAGCCGGGCGGCCGGACCGGGTGAAGCAGGGGTATCGCTACTGCTATGCCATGGTCGGATTCTTTGCAGTGGTCATCTGCATAATCATGCAGCTGTGGGGGGATCTCTTCATACGCGGGTTCCTAAACGAGGGAAGCGCTGAGACCGCTTTCCAGACCGGTATGGCGTATGTGCGGTTTATCTCCTTCTTCTTCGTGTTTATCGGCCTGAAGGCGACGACAGACGGTCTGCTGCGGGGCGCGGGAGATGTGGTGGTGTTTACGATTGCCAACCTTGTGAATCTGGCGATCCGTGTGATCGTGGCGGCGGTATTTGCCCCGATTATCGGAGTACAGGCGGTATGGTACGCGGTTCCCATGGGATGGGCGGCAAACTATATCATCTCATTTATGCGGTATCTGACAGGAAAATGGAGCCGGGTTCATCTGATCTCCGGAAAATGAAAAAACAGGAATATTTGCGCGCCGTCTTTCGATAGGACGCCAGCGAATATTCCTGTTTTTTATTCCTTAATTACGAATTCCCTTATCGTGGATTCCCTTATTATGAATTCCTTTATTATGAATTCCCCTTGCCATTCTGCCGGGGAAATGCCAGCTGCACTTTAAATAAATCTCCATCGATGTAGATAGTAAATTTCCCTCCGAGAAGCTCCGTAAGGCTCTTGGCGATCGACAGGCCCAGCCCGCTTCCTTCCGTGGTTCGAGCCACGTCACCCCGGACGAAACGCTCCGTCAGTTCATCACCCTTGATGTTCAGAGGATTCTCTGACACATTCTTTATGGTGAAGAGTACCTGACTGTCCCCTGCGATGACATCAACGTATACGCGGCTGTGCTCCATCGCATACTTGAACGCATTGTTATAAAGGTTTTCCAGGACACGCCACAGATGGCGGCCGTCGGCCTGAATAATAACGGTTTCCTCGGGGAAGCTGGATACCAGTTCCAGATGGCGGACCAGGAATTTTTCTTCAAATTCCCCGTTGGTCTGATAGATCAGCTCAACAAAGTCGATATTGGTCAGCTCGATCTTTAAATTCCCGGAACTGGCCTTGGAGGCTTCGACAAGATCCTCGGTCAGAGTCTTAAGCCTCTGGGACTTCTGTTCCAGAACCTCTAAATAACCCTGAATCTTCGGGTCCTGAAGGTGTTCCCGTTTGATTAAATCTACATAGTTGATAATGGACGTAAGCGGCGTCTTAATGTCGTGGGAGACATTGGTTATGAGGTCCGCCTTCAGGCGTTCACTGCGTACCTTTTCCTGCAGCGCAGTATCCAGTCCCCGGCTGATATGGTTGATGTTCTCAGCCAGTTCCCGCTCTTTTCCGTCAAACTCTTCTGCATTGATCTTGTATTTGGTGTCTCCGTGGGAGATCTTTAACAGCGCTTCATTAATCTGGTCCGTCTCCCAGGCGTTCTTATACAGCTGATGGAAAACCCATGAGTCCATACAGAGAAGCGCAAGGACGAGAATGCCCGTTAAAATCCGGGATTCCATGCTGTCATAGGTGAAATAGACGAACGCGCCGGTCGCGATAATGACACAGTTAAAAATAAAATAACAGCTGTAGCCTAAAGCCAGCCGGGTCGTAAACCGGTGGTTTTTGATATAGAGACTGATATTCACGTAGATACGGCTCGTCAGACTGCCCGTCCAGAGCGTTCCCGCCTTATAGCGGCGGATCATGCTGAATGCTGCGACCATGCCGACCGCATAGAGAATCACCATGCGCGCAGCCAGTTCCCCGTAATACCAGCGGTCTTCCGACAGGAATAAATGGATAACCTTGTAGCCGACGTGTTCTCCCAGAAACAGGGCGCACATGGCGGCTGCAACAAACAGAATCAGGCAGGTCTCCGTGGCGATCCGGTCGATTCTTCCCAGAACAACCGCGTCGTGTTCGGAATTCTGATGGCCCGTCATACTCACCATGAAATACAGGCTTGCAGCGGATCCCAGAATTCCAATAATCAGGGACACAAGGCCGATGATAAAGAGCAGGCGCATATGGTCATAGGATTTGGCCGCTTCAGAGTAGGAATCCTGGACGGGATACGCCGTATTTACAGCCACAACCATATAGTAATTGCTGT
The DNA here is from genome assembly GCF_046966825.1 of Hungatella sp. Taxonomy (NCBI): domain Bacteria; kingdom Bacillati; phylum Bacillota; class Clostridia; order Lachnospirales; family Lachnospiraceae; genus Hungatella; species Hungatella sp. Next base: position 25,273 of record NZ_JBKVCZ010000001.1, read on the forward strand.
TGTTGTAAGGGTTGGACTTCTCCAGCTGGGCCGATATGGTCTTCAGTGTTGTGTTCAAATTGGTATCGACATACAGGGATTCGCCGGTTACGTAGATATAACGGCCCAGCGCCTTTAACTCCTCCGGATTATCGATCACGGTGTTGTTATACAGCTTGGGAGCTTCCGAATCTCCCTTAAAAGATACCCGGAATTTCAAGTTGCTGGGATTCTGAATAAACTTATAGTGAAACGCATAGTAATTCCCTACATGGGCCAGCACTTCTTTTGCCAGTTCGGCCATGGTGGTATAAGATTCTCCCGGCTCGGAATCCTGATGGTCGGGATCGTAGGAACGCCAGTCCACCCGGATGTCCTGTTCACCTTCTTCCGGTGTGTAGCGGCCATCCACCTTAAACTTTTCATTCAGATAATAGCCCATGGACTTGGCCATACGCACCATCTCATCAACGGTATATTCTCTTACTTCCCCGGGACCGGTGGTCACACGGACGACAGGCTTGTCATAAGCCAGCTTTCCGTTTGATTCAAATACCTCTTTATATTTGATGTAGTTGAAAATATCGTCAATGTCCGTCTTGAACTGCCGGATAAACTCCGGCGTATCCTCATACGTCTCGTTGGTAAGCCAGCTGATGCCTTCTCCGTAGTGAGGATTGTTGTACATGATGCTGATGCCCGTCACCACCAGGATGACAAAAAGAATGTGCAGCAGGACTGCATGTTCCTTTTTTCTTTTCATATGCTCTCCTATTGCTTTTCAATCTTGTAGCCGACACCCCAGACTACCTTTAAATAGCGGGGCTCCCGCGGATTGATCTCGATTTTCTCACGGATATGGCGGATGTGAACGGCTACAGTATTATCCGCACCGATGGCCTCTTCATTCCAGATCTGCTCATAGATCTCGTCAATGGAGAACACCTTTCCGGCATTTTTAACGAGGAGCAGCAGAATGTTATATTCAATGGGAGTCAGCTTGATGAGTTCCCCATCAACGGTAACTTCCTTGTTATCATCATTAATTGCCAGACCGCCGCATTTATATACCTGGCCGGCAGTCTGCTGGTTCATATTGCCCAGCTGGGTATAGCGGCGCAGCTGGGATTTGACTCTTGCGACCAGCTCCAGGGGATTGAACGGCTTTGTAATGTAGTCATCCGCGCCGATGTTGAGTCCCAGAATCTTATCGGTGTCTTCTGACTTTGCGGACAGGATGATAATAGGAATGCTGCTGGTCTCCCGAACCTTTAACGTGGTTCTGATTCCGTCCAGACCCGGCATCATCACATCCACGATCATTAAATCCACCTGATTATTCTCCAGCAGATCCAGGGCTTCATAGCCGTCATATGCTTTTATCACATTAAAACCTTCTCCGGTCAAATAGATATCTATGGCTTCCACAATCTGTTTATCATCATCACAAACTAATATACTCTGCATGTCAAAACCTCCTTTTCCATTATTATACAACGGGCAGGATAAAATTCACATTACTTTTTTCTGAAGAATCAGGGACAAAACATTTATAAAAAGTGAAAAGTACAAATTATATAAGTAATATAGCAGGAGTCTTTCCGCTACAATAAAAAGAAAAAGGATTGATACAATGGGAAAAAACAGAATCTATAGTTTGAGGAGACAGAAAAAAATTCCCCAGGCATTATTGGGAGATTTACTGGGAGTCAGTCAGCAGACCGTCAGTAAGATAGAATCACAGCCGATTCCAGATATCTCATCGGAGCTGCTTTGCCGGATTGCCGACTACTTCGGCGTTACGGCCGATTATTTAATGGAGCGTTCGGAACAGTCCTGTGATTTTAATTTCGCCGACATGGATCCGAGAGAGATCGGGGATTGCCTGACTCCGGATGATAAGAAAATGTGGCTGGAAATGGGGATCCGGCTGGCGGGAAACGAATTTATGGCAAAGCATAAGAAAAAAAGCGGGAAATAATGCCTGGCGGCGGTCAGGGAGCCTGGGACACACTGACTTCACTGGACAGCTCCCTGAATGCTTTGGGCGATAACCCGGTATCCTTTTTAAACAGATGGTAGAAGTGGCTGGTGTTGTCAAACCCGACCTCCTCACAGATCTGTAAAATGGACCGGTTGGTATATTCAAGAGCAAGTTTTGCATTGGCGATGCGGATGTCATTGATAAATTCAGTCGGCGTCTTATTTAAATGCTTTTTAAAGACCCGGCACAGGTATTCAGGACTCTTCTGAGAGATGCGGTAGAGGGCGTTTAAGCCTTCCTGGTAATTCTGCTGTTTCTGCATCTCCAGCGCAAGAAGCCCCAGCCACGTCGGAATGTCGTGGGACAGCTTTAAGTTATAGGAAAGAAAATAGCTGGTAAGGAGATTGACGGTGGCGGCCCTCAAAAGGGTATTAAACCGGACGATGTTGAGTTCGTGCGCAATGGCCAGCTGCTCGAAGGAGGGCAGTAAGTTGTTTAATTCCGCAGGGAGAAGCTGGCGGAAGGGAGGCATCTCGTTCTCCATCAGCTGGTCCGCGTTGCATCCGGTACCAAGAAAAGAAAAACACGAGTCCATGGTGCCTCTGGAAACGAGCAGATTATAAAAACAGAAATCGGAAGACGGATTCTGGAAGCTGTGTACGTCCTTTGGGCGGATGAAGACTAAGGCTCCGGTGTTTACTATCTTTTTCTTGTCATTGATGTGATGTGTGGCGCTTCCCGCGCCTACCAGGAAGAATTCATAATAATTATGGTTATGGGAACGGGTGTCGGCATCCTGAAATGCGATTTTTGTGCAGATCCCGTCTTCGCCTGAGAAGAGCCAGTCCTGCTCTCTGTAAAATTCAATTTTCATCTCTCGGCTCCTTTCGTGTCTTCTGGATTACCAGTCTGCGTTTTCTGATGTTGGAAACAGTATAATAAGAGATCATTATGAGATATAGGCCTTCGCGGTATGCGCAGGGCTTTTTTTATGTAACAGGAAATTGCTCCTATTACATAAAAAGCCCTCCGGGCAGGATGCGCACTCTTTATTCTGTCATGGGGAGGTCATTCTTACGGTTTCTATATATGTCAATATAGCACAATAAATAGGGAAAGGCAAGACAAGACAGCGCCCTTTTTTTATGGTACATTTATGCTATCAAAATTACTTGAAAACAAGGGAAATAAATAAAATGTCTATAAAAAGTGCGTTTCTTTCTAAGAATACCGGAGGGAAATACACGGTCTGTCAAGTGCGCTCAAAAAACAAGAGATGGAAGAAAATGGATAATTTATTACAATGAAGGAGGCAGTTATGAATCATTTTAAGGTGGCCAGCCCCAGAACAAATCTGGAAGTGGAAATTGCATTTACGAAGGCGTACCGAAGGATCCTGAAGCAGTGGCGGGGGAATAAATATAAGATTGAAGCAGAGTGTATGAAGGCCATGTATCCAGCCATCCTCCACCCGATTGAGGAGCAGGATGTTCTGGCGGGGCGCCATGAATTCGGACCGGTAGGATTCGGAATCCAGCATCAGACCGGGGGCTTCGGATTCTATATCCACGAGGACGAGGTGGTAAAGGAGCTGGAGAACGGAGCCGGAAGCCTGAAATATCGTGAAGACTTAAATGATATGCTGGTATTCTGGAAAAAGGAAAACACGGACCGCTATGTGATGGAGCACATGCCGGAACACTTAAAAAAGGCTCTGATATCTGACCAGTGGGATAAGCTTCCCATGCCGGCCTGCCCAATTCTCCGAATGGCGGGCTGTTACCTGGATTTTGACAAGCTGGTGCTTAAGGGAATTCCGGGGATGGTGGAGGAACTGTCGGCATCAATGGAGAGGAGCGGACTGGAGGAAGAACAGATTCAGTTTCTGGCGGCTTCTATCGAGATGTTTGATCTCCTGAAAGAGATGCTTAATTACTACGAGGAGCAGGCCGGTGAAATGGCCGAAAGAGCAGAGGGAAAACGGAAAGAAGAGCTGCTGAAGCTTAAGGAGGCGCTCTTCCAGAATCAGCGAAGGAAGCCGGAGTCCTATCTGGAGGCGGTCCAGCTGGTATGGATGTACTGCCTTATGACGCCTATCATTGATATTGGAAGATGTGATGTGTTCTTTGGTGACCTTTACTGCCATGACATAGACAATGGGATTCTGACCGAGGAGGAAGCACTTAAGATTACCCAAAACTTCTTTCAGCTGGTTGACCATCTGGATTGTGAGACAGACGGCCGCGTGATCGTAGGCGGATATGGCCGGCGCAATCCGGAGACGGGGGACCGTTACAGCCTGCTGGCTATTGAGGCGTGCAGGACCGTAAAAGAGGTTCTTCCGCAGTTCACACTCCGGTTTCATAAAGACACGCCCGAATCGGTGATGAAGGCCGCGATTCGCTGTATTGAGGAGGGAAGAACATACCCGCTTCTCTATAATGACGACGTGATCGTGCCGGGAGTTATGAGTACGTACGGTGTGTCGAGGGAGATGGCCGAACACTATATCATGCTTGGATGCGGAGAATATGAGTTTGAGCACTACAGTGTGGCAACGCCGAGCGGATCTCTCAACGCTGCAAAAATCATGGAACTGGCCGTAAACGGAGGATGGGACCCGGTGGGGGGCTGGACAATCGGTCCCAGGACGCCGAAGCTTTCCGAATGCGGGAGTTTCGAGGAGTTTTACCGTTACTATCAGGAACATGCGAAATATTATATAGAGGCTCAGGCAGAGTTTGAGGCGTATGAATATGAGATTACCGGCGCCAGGCACCCATTTCTGATGGCATCCGTTCTTTATGACGGCTGTATCCAAAAGGGAAAAGCCCTTTTTGAGGGAGGCTGCGAGTACCTGGCGGGAACGCTGGAGTTCTATGGCGCGGTCGATGCGGCAGACAGTCTGTGTGCGGTTAAAAAACTGATCTTCGATGAAAAACGGATGACAGCGGAAGAGATGATGGAGGCGCTTGCCGATAACTTTTCTGACTATCCGGCTGCCAGAAAAATGATGCTGGAAGCTCCGAAATACGGCGTGGATCATGAGGAAGCGGATGCATTTTTCGTAGAATTGCAGGACTTTTTTAATGAGACGGCAAAGGCTCAGGCAGACCGGGTCGGATTAAAGAGTTACTTGCCAGTTTACATAAATAATGCACAGAATACTACGCTGGCGAGATGGGTGGGAGCTACACCAAACGGCAGAAAGTCCGGGTGCGCGACAGCCAACGCCAATAACCCGGAATCGGTGGTAGAGACGAAGGGATTGACCTCCATGATTAACAGCCTGCTGAAGCCCTCTCACATAAATCACGCCGGGATGGTACAGAATTTCCGCTTCACGAAGGAGCTGTTGGAGCGATCAGAGGATAAGGTGATTGCCGCCATGAAAGATTACTTTGACAGAGGCGGATGCCAGGCGATGATTACCGTAATAGGAAAGGATGATTTGAAAAATGCGATGGAACGCCCCGAGGAGTACGGCGATCTGATCGTGAGGGTAGGCGGTTTTTCGGCCAGATTCGTCATGCTGGAAAAGGATGTTCAGAAGGAGATCTATGAACGGGCCAGCTATTGAGAAAAAAATGGGGAAAATATTTGATTTGCAGCATTTCTGCCTGGATGACGGTCCTGGAATTCGTACCACTGTGTTTTTAAAGGGCTGCCCGCTTCGCTGTATCTGGTGTCATAACCCGGAATCCTACGAGAAAAGGGATACCATCTCATACAATGAAAGCAAATGCTCGGGATGCGGCGCGTGCGCGGAGGTCTGTCCTCAGAAGGCGCACCGGATTGTAACAGGAATGCATCGGTTTGAGCGAGAGGCATGCACCAGATGCGGCGCATGTACGGAGGTCTGCTGTTATGGGGCGCTGGAGAAAATCGGCAGAACTGTGACCGCGGAAGAGGTAATCGCCGAAGTAAAGAAGGACAGGACGTTTTATGAGAAACCGGGACCTGGCGGAATCACCATTTCCGGAGGAGAACCGTTATTCCAGCCGTATTTTCTGAGGGAACTGTTGCAGGCGGCCAGGGATGAGGGCATTCATACGTGTCTGGAGACATCAGGCTTCTGTGCCGCTGAACTGTTAAATACGGTCATTCCTCTCACGGACTTATTCCTGTTTGATCTGAAAGGGGAGAGGGCGGCGTATCCAAACTTAACCGGTGTCAGGGCGGAGGAAATATACCGAAATCTGGATATTCTTCTTGAAAAGGAGTGTCATGTGGTAATCCGGGTTCCGCTGATCCCGGGGATAAATGATACGGAGACCTTTTTCGGCGAATTGGCGAAGCTCTACCGCCGTCAGCCGGGAATTGAGGCATTTGAAATCATGCCGTATCACGGCATGGGAGCCTCCAAGGCGGTACAGGCCGCCATTGTACAGGGGCTGGGTAAACAGCCTGACGCGACAGAAGATGAGAAAAAGGCATGGCTGGCCGCACTGAAAGGCTTGGGGCTGCCTGCGTTTATCAATTATTTTAAAAACAAATAGCACAAAATGTGCGAGGAAGGGAGCAACAGATATGAAGAAGGTATTGAGTTTGGGGATGGCAGTGGTGCTGGGATTGAGTCTTACGGCCTGTGGAGGCAAGATGGAAAACAAAGAGACAACTGCAACGCAGGAACAGGCTCAGGAACAGGCAGAGTCCGTTCAGAGTGGAAAGGAGACGACGCAGGCCGCCTCCAATGTGGAGCTGGTAGCGACCAGATGGTCCGGAGGACAGTCTGATGATCAGAAGGAGCTTGTAAAGGGGTATACGGCTTCTGAGATTGTGATTGACGATGTGGCGTACGATAAGTTAAAGGAAAAGGAAACGCTCAGTATGCAGAAGAGCGGAGGGGGAGACTACGACCTGATCTATGTAGCAGAAGTATGGTGCCCGGATTACGCATCGAATGGCTGGCTTCTTCCTTTAAATGACTACATTGAAAAATATAATGTGGATTTAAGCATGTATAACCAGAGCCTCCTGGACACTATGACAGTAGATGGAAAAATCATGTCGCTTCCGACATTTACGCAGACGTCCATCCTGGCATATGACGAGACTGCCATGCAGCGGTACGGCGGAGAGGTTCCGAAGACCTTTGACGAGCTGATTGCATGCGCCAAATGGTTTAAGGAAAATGAGGGAACCGGAATTGCAATCCCGGCCATGCAGGGACAGGCGGCAGTCGATTTATTCGGTGCGATTCTCTACTCCTGCGGCGGAGAGTTTATAAAGGATGGCAAGGCTGACCTGGGAAGTGATGAGGCAGCACAGGCGATTACCATCTGGCAGGAACTCTGTAAGTATGCTATGGACGGAGCTTCGACGTGGCACGTGGACGACGTGGGGCAGGCAATGAAGGATGGCGTGGCTCCTATCAGCATCAGCCTGTCCGGTAACTGCTCTGCATACTTAGATCCGGAGCAGTCGGCAGTAGCTGAAACCGTAAAATTCGCCGGTATGCCCGGAGTCGGAGACAAGGATTATGTGGGAACCGCCAATTTCTGGGGATGGTCTGTAGCGGCAAACAGTGAAAATCCGGATGAAGCATTCCAGGCGGCCGTATGGCTGACGAGCCCGGAACAGGAAAAGTCAGCGTCTCTGGCAAACGGATCAATCTCCGCGCTGCCGGAGCTGGCCGAAGACCAGGAAGTACTGGAAAAAATTCCGTATCTGCCTGCAGTCACAGAGGCCCTTGCACACGCGAGGATTCTGCCTACGGCAGGAGATTCCTCCACCATGCTGACCGGCTTACAGGCAGTCTTATCAAAGATTGCCACTGATCCGGACACCGATTCGGCTGCGTTAATCAAGTCTTATAACGAGTCCTGCAAAGAGTATCAGTTTGGCAGGTAGTGATAAAGGGGATGGGAGGTAAAGTAACAATGAAACGGAGAAGAAATATACTGGAACAAGGGGATTTACTGCCCGTCCTCCTTCTTCTGCCCAGTATTCTGGTGGTGTTTGTGGTGATGTTCATTCCTCTTTTGTACGGCGTGTTCATGAGTTTTTACAACTATCATATGGGCAGTATTGATCTCAAAGAGGATTTCATAAGCATCAGCAATTATGTCAGGCTGTTTAAAGACAAGGTTTTCTTAAAAGCGGTCGGGAATACGCTGTATTTCACAGCCGCCGCCATTGCCGGGGATTTAATACTCGGTACGGTGATCGCAGTGTGGCTTCAGAGCCTTACGGGCCGGTTAAAGAGTATTCTCCGTCCCATCTGCACCATGCCGCTCCTGGTCTCGCCCATTATCATCGGTCTGATCTGGAAATACATGTTTAATATCAACGGCGGACTCATCTACTGGGTTCTGGGGCTGTTTGGAATCACTTCCAAACAGTTCCCGGGTCTTGCGGGAACATCCACAGCCATGCTTTGCGCGGTTATTGCGCACTGCTGGCAGGTCATTCCCTTTGTTATCGTGGTGCTCAGCTCCGGTCTGCTCAGCATACCGGGTGAGTATTATGAGGCGGCGGAAATGGACGGAGCCGGATTTATTCAAAAATTTTTTCATATATCCCTTCCGGGCCTGATTCCGGTTTATATGGTCATCCTCCTGTTTAACGGAGTGGATGCCATCAAGGTGTTTGATATCATCTATGCATTGACCGGCGGCGGTCCGAATAACTCCACCATGTCGCTCAGCCTCTATGCGTATAAGATTGGGTTTGATACCTTTGATATGGGATACGCGATGACGATATCCAATGCCAGCATGATTCTTTCTTTTCTGGTATTTGGCATTATCTTTATCCGTTATAATGCAAAAGCGCATAAGGAGGGACAGCAGTAATGAAAAAATCAGCGATTGTATGCGGAAAAGTACTGTTTGGCCTGCTTGTGGTGCTTACGGTAGTCTTCCCGATCTATATGATAGTGAGCAATTCCTTTAAGCCAACGCTGTTGATCAGGAAAATGCCGCCGCAGTTTTTCTTTCCCCCGACCCTTCAGCATTATGTGAAGATCCTTAAGCAGGGGAACTTCCTGTCGTATTTTGGCAACTCGTTTATCATTGCCATGTCGACAACGGTTATCAGTATTGTGCTGGGAAGCCTCGCGGCATATGGGCTGGCAATCATGAAATCCAACTGGGGGAACCGCATTTCCACGTTTCTGCTGTTTTCCAAGCTGGTGCCGACGATCACCATAATGATTCCTCTCTATATTATTCTGGACAAGGTGCATCTTCTGGGGACTTATGTAGGGCCCATACTGGCCCATGTGTCGGTAAACGCGCCGTTTGTGGCCTGGCTGGTGCTCGGATTTATCCGGGATATTCCGGGAGACTTATTTGAGGCGGGAAAGCTGGACGGCTGTACGAGAATGCAGGTATTCTGGAAGATTGTATTTCCGCTTCTCTCACCGGCGATCGGATCCGCACTTTTACTGGTCATGCAGTATTCCTGGAACGAACTGCTGTTTTCCATGCAGTACACAAATCTCCACACGTATACGCTTACGGTCGGTGTATCCAGGTTCGTAGGGGCGATTTCGGTAGACTGGGGACAGTCCAGCGCGGCGGCTACCATTGTCATGGTACCGATTATTATCGCGGGCTTCTTCCTTCAGAAGTATCTCGTCAGCGGGCTGACAGCCGGTGCGGTCAAGGGATAAATATAAAATATCTGATATTACAACAAAGAAAGAATGAACGATGGAGGTATAGGACGTGTATTTTGGAGCGCAGTATTACAGGCCGCCATTCCCGGACCGGACGTGTTGGGAGCGCGATTTTTTAAATATGAAGCAGCTGGGATTTCATGTGGTAAAGCTTTGGGCGGTATGGAACGATATTGAGCGGAAACCGGATCATTTTGTGTTTGATGATCTGGACAGGCTGACAGAGCTTGCCGGAAAGAACGGTCTGAAGGTGATTATTAATACGATACCGGAAGGGGCGCCGTACTGGCTGTATGAGGCACACCCGGACTGTCTGTACGAGACTGTGGAAGGAAAGAAAATTACCATGCGCGGCCCTGCGAACCTTCCGACAGGGGGATGGCCGGGACTCTGTATGGATAATCCGGAAGTTTCGGATCTGGTGTGTAATTTCATCTTCCGTACTGCGGAGCATTACCGTGACAACAGCAGTGTGATCATCCTTGATGTGTGGAATGAACCGCACCTGGAGCCGATGTTCGATTATAAGAGTGAGCTTCTCTGTGCCTGCAGAGCGTCGAAACGGGCGTTCCGGGACTGGCTGAAGGTCAGGTATGGATCGCTGGAGCGTCTAAATGAGGCATGGTTTCGTCGGTATTCCGACTGGGAGGAGATTGTTCCTCCGCCGCGGTTCGGAACATATACGGATATGATGGACTGGAGGCGGTTCTGGTTATACAATCTGGCCGAATGGCTGAAACGGCGTGTGGAAGCGGCGAGACGCGGCGCACCAGGCAAGCTGATTCAGACCCACAGTGCCAGCGCGGATTATATGGGGGCTTCCAGTAACGGCGCGCTGGGGATAGAACTGTCCGATGAATTCCTGCTCGCCCGCGAGGTGGACGTGTTCGGGCTGTCCAGCTTTCCGAAGTGGCTGATGGGAGAGACGAAGCGAGACTACGATCTTTCTCATCTGCTTCAGTCAGAAATAATTTGCGCGGCCTCCCGGGAAAAGGATTTCTACCAGGCAGAGCTTCAGGGCGGGGCCGGCGTACCGGGATTTCTGGCTCATAAGGTTCCGAAGAGAGAGGATATCCGTATCTGGAACTGGAATACTATCGCGGCTGGGGGGAAAGGCGTAGTGTACTGGCAGTACGCTCCGGAGCCTGCGGGAATGGAATCTCCCGGATTTGGCCTGACAGGCTTTAACGGAGAAAACACGGAGAGAAGTCTGGAAGCGGGCCGCTGCGCCAAGCTCTTCGAAGCGTATGAGCTGGACCGAAGCAGGCCGGTTCCGGCCATAAACGGCATCTACCTCTCCAGAAATGCGGACTTACTGCTCTTTGCAGCAGGCGCCCAGGAAGAGAAATATGCACACAGTATCTATGGTGTCTTTAAGTCCTGCGCCGAAGGGGGAATACCTGTGAGATTTGTCCATGGCGACTATATGGAATCCGCGTGGGAAGAGGGCCTGCGGGTTCTGTATGTTCCCATGGCGCTTTCCCTGTCTGACGAAGAGCAGAGCAGAATACTTAAGTTTGCCGGAATGGGCGGCCGGGTGGTTCTGGAGGCGGCCGCAGGCCTCTATTCTGAGATGGGGGAAATATCTGTGGGTGGCTCAAACTCTCCGTGTCCCATGCTGGAAGCCGCTTTTGGGGCGGAGGAGATATCTCTGTACGCTGGAGATGGAGAGATTCCGGTGATGGATAAAGAGGGCGCTGTCCTGTGTGAAGGCCTGTATTACAGGCAGACGATGAAGGCAGCCAGGGGGAAAGTGACCGGCTGGTTTGAAGACGGAACTCCTGCTGTGGCTGAGGTGGAATATGGAAAAGGGGAAATTCGGTGGACCGGAACATTTCCAGGGGCAGCAGTAAAGGATGCGGGGAGCCGCGCAGCGGCTGAATTTATACAAAAGCAGTTCAAAGCGGAAGGCTATTCTCTGTTATCCGTACTGGAGGCACCGGAGCTGATCGTCAGACTGCTCCAGACGGAGAACGGACCGGTTATGGCAGCTGTAAACCAGACACCGGAGAGCAGACCTCTCTTTGCCAGGGGACGGACAGGGAAGGAGTGGAGCCTGGAGGTCCCCGGATATGACGGAGTGCTGTTAATATTAGATACAGGAGAGTAACCATAGATGGGAAAACGAATAGGGATCGTAGGTACCGGGTTTATTGCGATGAAACATTTGGCTGCGTTCAAGGCGCAGAAGAAAGCGGAGATTGTGGGCATGTGTACCTATTCCAATATGGAAAAACTGCATGCCATCTGTGAGGAACACCAGATTATCCCGTTTGCCAGTATGGATGAAATGCTAGAAAAGGGAGAACTGGATGCGGTGGTTCTCTGCAGCGTGACTGCCTGCCACTATCAGGAAATATTAAAAGCCGCTGGCGCCGGGGTCTCCATGCTGGTGGAAAAGCCCGTGGTAGGGGAGACTGAACAGTATCAACGAGTCAGGCGAGCCATCGAACAGAACCGGGTCATGCTTTTTCCAGGACATAATTTTATGTACCGGAGGCCCCTATCGCAGATGAAAAAGCTGCTTGACGAGAAGGCGTTGGGAACAATACTCCAATCCTCTTTCTTCTCGGCGCAGCTTCTGGATACCTCGGGAACAGAGAACTGGAGAAGGCAGAAGGAGCTGTCCTGCGGAGGTGCGTTAATCGACAGCGGACACCACCTGATTTACCAGATGCTGTATCTTCTGGGCGTGCCGGCGCGGCTTCAGGCGTTTACGGCTAATCTGCGTTTGCTGGATCTGGATGGCGAAGATACCGCTCAGCTCAATATGCAGATGACGGATGGCTCGCTCTGCGTCATCACGGAGAGTTGGGCATCTGAAGCGGCAGACCAGTTAAACGGGATACGAATTCTGGGGACCGATGGGGAGATGCACTTGACGGATGCACTCTATGTAAATGGGGAAAGACTCTGTGACGCAGAGCCGTACGACCAGACATTTGTTAATCAGGCGCAGGCATTTCTGGACTGCCTGGATGGTACGGGAAAACCGTTGTCGACACTGGAGGATTCCGAGCATACGCTTCAGATTATACGGGCAGCCTACCGGAGTTCGGCAGAGGGAAGTGTTTATAGAACGAAATGGCATAAGTAACAAATATAAAAAGTAATGTATATAGCTTGAAAGCTGCTGCAAAAGCGGACGGGGGATCGTCTGTGGAACGGCAGCTTTTTTGTTAAATAAAAACAACGGGATCACAGGATAACGTGTTTCCTCTCTGCGGCATATATTGTAGTAATACAGATAAAAGGATGCTGACATGCAGATATATGTTGTAAAAAGCGGAGATAATGTAGATTCCATAGCCGCAGAAGCCGGAATTCCCGTGAGTACGCTTCTGTGGGACAATCAGATTGCATATCCATATCGCCTGGCCGTGGGTCAGGCGCTTTTACTAGATAATGAAAGAAACGGAAAAATGAAGAGCCCTCTGCACGTAAACGGCTACGCGTATCCATTTATTAACCCGGATACTTTGGACTGGACGCTTCCTTATCTGACGGATCTATCTGTCTTCTCCTATGGATTTACGACGGATGGGGACCTGATTCCGCCCATGGCTGACGACAGCTGGATGGTAAATGTGGCGTCGGCAAACGGCGTGCGGCCCGTCCTGACGCTGACGCCTCTGGGTGAGGACGGAAAATTCAACAATAATCTTGTGACAGCACTGGTAAATAACCCCGATGTTCAGAAAAATCTTATCTGGGAGCTGGGGCGTACGATGACGCAGAAAGGCTACGGCGGAGTTGATATAGATTTTGAATACGTGCTGGCGGAGGACCGGGTAAAATATGCAGAATTTGTAAAGCTGGTGAGACAGGTGATGAATCTGTTCGGCTATCAGGTGAGCGTTGCACTGGCTCCCAAGACGGCCAGAGACCAGAGAGGGCTGCTCTACGAAGGAATCGATTACCGCCTGCTCGGAGAGGCGGCCAACCGGGTTCTGCTGATGACGTATGAATGGGGATACACATATGGCCCGCCCATGGCCGTGGCTCCGATCAATATGGTCAGACGCGTGGCAGAGTACGCCCTGACGGAAATACCGGCGGAAAAGATCAGTCTGGGAATCCCCAACTACGGCTATGACTGGCCGCTTCCCTACGAGCAGGGGGTGACAAAGGCGGAGACAATCAATAACCTTCAGGCTATCGGAATCGCCATCGATCACGGCGTTCCCATCCAGTTTGATGAGACGGCAATGACGCCGTATTTCCGGTACTGGCAGTCTGGCGTTCAGCATGAGGTATGGTTTGAAGACGTTCGAAGCCTGAAGGCCAAGTTTGATCTGATAAAAGAATTGGACTTATCAGGCGTCGGCTACTGGCAGATCATGAACTATTTCCGGGCAAACTGGCTGCTGCTCGCCGATATGTTTGAGATTAAAGAGGGGATACTGTGATTCTATGGCTGTAATTGGAAAATCAGTTCAAGGGGTTATAACTACTTCATATTGCGATACTGATTTAACAAACGTTTATATTCTTCCGTCAAAGGTAAACCCGCCATTAAAGCACGCTGAATATCCTGATATATTGTTATGGGATCAGGTGTATAAATTATATTATCGTCGGTAAAGGGATCTTCGGCTGCCGGTGTATTGTTTTTTTCGGAAAAGAGCAATAATTCCAACTGTTTTTCGGGGGGCGATGGCATACGTGTGGTATGGGCAATATTCTCATACCACACTTTATAATCTAGTAATGCTTTGTTAGAAGCGGTATAAGAAAGAGCAAAAGTGTCATGAATCTGTTGGGCAGTATGACATCTGCTTTTATGGATCGCAATACGTGGCGCCAGGATATGGCTTGAGAAGGTATCCGCCATCTCCTCAACCGATGTTTGAAGAAAAACGTGTCCCAACTCATGCATGATAGAAAAACGGATACGCTCAGCTGTGTTCTGGTCCTGATAATATAAGGTATCTTTTACAATACAGGAGTCGGGGCTTAAACATAAGCAGGCTTCTCGTTTTTTTTGAGCAAGTTCAGAATACTTTTTAATTTGGTAGCCGCGTCTGCGGACAATATCAAAACAATCAATAGGAAAAGCGGTAACTCCGCAATCTGTATAGATTTTAAAGATAATTTCATACAGTTTTACATAATCCATTATTACTCCCCGTCTTCGTCTGATGATAGTATTATTCGAGCGAGTCTCATCTTTTCTTCCTGAGATAAATTTTTCCGGCTGCGGGTGTAGACAGTAATAACATCATCATAAGTTGGAACTGCGTTTATGTCGATGTTTAATTTGTCTGATTTGTTAGTATCATCAAAGTCATCCAGAGATAATCCAAGTACCCTGGCAATGGCTTTTAATGTCTCCAGTTTTGGGTCCTTCGTTGCACCACTTAGTATTTTATTTAAAGTGCCTAAAGGTACACCAGAACGGTAAGAAAGTTCAAATGTTGTCATATTAAGTTTTTTCTTATATTCCGCAATTTTTTCGAGCCCCATCTTAATAATACCTCCTTATAAAAATATCTTACCGCCATAAAGTGAGAAAGTCAAACAGAACTCTATAGTTAACGGTAAAAATACAAAGGAAAAGTATTGACATTTTCCGTTAACGGATATATAGTCTAAATAAACATACCGTTAACGGGAAATGTAATAAAATTGCGTTATTATTTAAAAAAAATAAGAATGATAGCAAAATTCTTATAAAAAATAGAACATACGTTCGATAAAATTAATATACACCTGTAGGATATATCTGTCAAGCATAATGAAAATTAATCAGGGAGAAAGAAAAAGCGTTTAATAGTGAGAAGTAGAGAGACCTGAAGACAAAAGTGCTTTAACTGGAAGGAGGAAAATATTGAATAAGAATATGTTAATTGATTATGTGGATGCCTGCGAACTTTTAAGAGAAACGGAAGAGGAGATACAAAAGGCCAGGAGACGCCGGGAGTCTGTTATTTCAGATTTGGTAAAGGAACCACTGCAGAATTTAGTGAATCTGGACACAGAAGAAAAGATTTTAGAAGAACGTAAGGCAGGGGCAGTGAGAACTATGATTGAAGTGGAAGCCTGGATGAATAAGATACCTTCGCGTATGCAGCGGATCGTCAGATACAAAATATTTAAAGAGATGACATGGAGAGAGGTGGCCGTCCGGATCGGGCGAAACGCTACAGCAGAGAGTGTAAAAAAAGAGTTTCAGAGATTTATGGATAGTAATTAAGGTTTGTCCCCAATGTCCCGCATGTCCCAAACAGAAATGCTATAGTATGAACTGGGAGATCTGAGAACAGATGTTCTGTTGGATGATTATACTAGTGCGACGCTGTACTGGGTAACGGGCAGGGCGCTGCATATGGAAGGGGGCTGAATGATTATGAAATAGGGAGGAACAGTATCATGACCAATGAACAGCTTGTAATTAGAATCAAGGCCGGAGAGAATGCAGATGACAATATGGAAACGCTTTACAGCCAGGTACGCAGCTTTATTCACGCTATGGCCTGGAAGTATCGTGGCAGCGGTGAGGTTGATGATTTAGAGCAGGAGGGGTATTTAGCTCTCTATCCGGCTATTGCAGGTTACGATCCGGATCAGAAGGTGAAATTCCTTACCTACGCGGAGTATTGGATTCGTCTGTATATGAAACGGTATCTTCAGACGAACGGAAGCTGTCTCAGGCTGCCGGTGAATTGTCAGGAAAAGGTCCGGCAGTATGAAAAATTCTGCACTGATTTTGCTGTACGAGAGGGCAGAAACCCGTTAGAATGGGAGACAGCCGCTTATTTGGGTTTAAACACAGACCAGGTGGAAGATATAAAGAAAAATGCATGTTTGATAAAACTGGGGAGTTTAGACAGCCCGATCCATGGTCTGGAAGAGGACGGTACTACCATAGCCGAAGCTGTGGCAGACCCTGCCGATTTAGAAAACGACGTTTTGGACCGGCTGGAACGTGAACAGATCAGCACTGTTCTATGGGGATGTGTAGACCGCTTAGACGGCAGTCAGCCGGAAGTGATTCGAAAAAGATATCAGGGGCGGCGTTCCCTTGAGTCTATAGGAGCTGATTACGGCATAACCAGAGAAGCTGTCAGCCGTATAGAAAGAAAGGCTTTACAGGAGCTTGGCAAGCCACAATATGCTGCCAGACTGCTGCCCTTTTTGGAAATCTACGGTATGGCACTTTCCGGTAATGGATCTGCACGTTTTCAAACCACATGGACGAGCTCAACAGAACGTGCGGCGCTCTATGAGATAGACTGGGAAGCGAGACAACGGGAGCATCTGGAATGGCTGGAAAGCTACCGAAACAGGCGGGAAAGGCTGTAGTAAAATGTGGAGGGAGATTTCATGTACAACGAAATTGTGGATAAGGTGGCAGAACAACTTTCAATTCTGTTTCCGCCGGAACAGGGGTATTACATTTATACGGAAGCGGCTGCTCAGGAGCTTTCATCCCCCTGTTTTTACACGGGTTTCTTAGAAACGTCTGAAAAAAATACGACGTTAGCGGGGGTTTATCGAAGCAGTTTTCTATATATCAGGTATTTTCCTGGAGGAAGCGAGCAGCCGTCTAGGGAGATATACCGGGTTCTTGACATCCTGATGGAACAGAGGTGGATCATTACTCTGGATCATGGCTTCAAGCTAAACGGAACTGGAAAAAATGGCCGCATTGAAGAAGCAAACGGCGGCAGGTTTCTCTCTTTTTCTTTACAATTTAGCACATTTGGCATCAGAGAAAAAAGTGAGGAAGAAGCAATGGAAGGAATTGAAATCAGATGAAAAACAGAGCAGAAGAAACTATAAACGGATTTATGAAAGGAAAGGTGAAGAGATGTTAGGTGGAGGTAGTTTTTTAGCACAGGATAAGGTTCTTCCAGGAACTTATATGAACTTTGTTAACGCAGGCGCTGCATCGCCTGTAATTGGAATAAGAGGAACGGCGGCGGTTCCCATGATTCTCAACTGGGGGCCGGTAAACGAAGTGTTTGAGGTGACGGCAGAAGAGTTTCAGAAAAACAGCAGAGATATCTTCGGTTATTCTTATGGAGATCCAGCTATGATGCCGGTCCGCGAACTGTTCCGGAACATGACAAAGGGAATTTTTTGCAGAATAAACGGAGGAGAGAAAGCTTCGAATAATTACAGTACTGCAAGGTACAGCGGTATTCTGGGAAATAGTCTCATGACCGTTATTTCCAAACATGTGGATAATGAGAATCAGTATGATGTGAAGACTCTGCTTTTTGGTAAGGAGATGGATAAGCAGACGGTTATCAGCGCAGCTGATTTGAAGGATAATGAATATGTAACGTTTAAGGCGGATGCAGCACTTTCAGAAACTGCGGGTACATCACTGACTGGGGGAACGAATGGCACAGACGTGACAGAACAGGACTATACAGGTTTCCTGGAAAAGATGGAGAGCCGATCGTTCCAGATCCTGTGCTGCCCGGCCCCGGGGGAGCAGGTGAAGGAGCTGTTTGCGGCATTTACGAAGCGTATGAGAGAAGAGAACGGCATTAAGTTCCAGACAGTTATGCACCAGTATTCTCAGGCGGATTATGAAGGGATTATATCTGTGGAGAATCAGACGGAAGAAGATCCGGGCGGACTGATTTATTGGACTGCAGGGGCGGAAGCTGCCTGTGCTGTAAATGAGACCATTGAAAACAAGGTGTATAACGGGGAGTATACGGTAAAGACAGAATATACCCAGGCGCAGCTTTCCGAAGGGATTACAGCTGGAAAACTGTTATTCCATAAAGTAGGGGATGAGGTCCGCGTTTTGCGGGATATTAACACATTGACATCTTACACGGCGGAGAAAGGAAATGATTTTTCCAGTAACCAGACAATCCGTGTGCTGGATCAGATCGGAAATGATATCGCAGCAATCTTTAATAATCGGTATCTGGGGAAGATTCCCAATGATGAAGCCGGTCGGGTGAGTCTCTGGAATGATATTGTAACGTATGTGAAGCAGATGGCAGGAAGGCGTGCTATAGAAGCGGTGAAGTCCGATGATATCCAGGTGGAAAAGGGACAGACGAAACGATCGGTGGTTGTGAACTTCCCGGTGGAACCAATTAATTCTATGAGCCAGTTATATATGACTGTAGTAGTACAGTAGGAAGGAATGATGGGATATGTTAAATAATTCGATGATGAATGCAAAGGATGCGGTCAGTGCGTCACTTGCAGAGTGTTTTGTTACAATTGAAGGAAAACGGTACAATTTTATGCAGGCCATTAATCTGGAGGCCAAGATAGAGAAGACGAAGTCCGAAATCCCGATTCTGGGTAAGACAGGGAAAGGGAATAAAACAACCGGATGGAAAGGGACCGGGTCTGCAACATTTCATTATAATACCAGTATCTTCCGTCAGCTTCTGTACCGCTATAAAGAAACTGGAGAGGATATTTATTTCGATATCCAGGTGACTAATGAGGATCCAACCTCCGGAGCAGGACGGCAGACGGTTATTTTGAAAGACTGCAATCTTGACGGAGGGATTCTGACAAAGTTTGATGCAGACGCAGAGTATTTGGACGAAGAAGCGGACTTTACATTTGAAGATTTTGAGATGCCGGAGATGTTTGGCGGTTTTTCGGGAATGTAGAAAAGGAAGAGAGGTTAAAAGAATATGGGTGAATTAAGCTGTTTTTTGGCACAGAATGCCATTAAGGTGGAGAATGTTAAGTGTATCGTATCAAATCGTTTCGTGGGGGCGGATAAAAAACCTGTGAAATGGGAAATCAGAGGCATTTCTTCTGAAGAAGATGAAGTGTTAAAAAAGGCTTGTACAAAAAGGGTGCCAGTTCAGGGAAAAAAAGGAATGTTTGTTCCGGAAACAGATTACAGCCTTTACGTTGGAAAGCTGGCGGCGGCCTGTACCGTGTATCCGGATCTTACTAATAAAGAACTTCAGGATTCCTATCATGTGATGGGAAGTGATACTCTTTTAAAGAAAATGCTGAATCCGGGTGAGTACAATGACTATCTGGCGAAGGTTCAGGAGGTCAACGGATTCGATATTGATATGAACGATCTGGCGGAAGAAGCAAAAAACTAATCAATGGAGGCGATATGGAAGCAAACATTGCTTATTATTGCCTCCATAAGCTTCATAAATGGCCTCATGAATTTTTGTCATTGAGCCGGTATGAAAAGGCTTATGTGATAGCAGCAATGGAGTTGAAGCTGGAGCATGATAAAGAGGAAGCTAAGAAGGCGAAGGCAAAGAAGAGGTAGGAGCTGTCGCGACAGCCCCATATAGTTTTAATGAAAGGAGTAAATACATGGCTAATTTACGCTCATCAATCAAGGCACTGGAGCGGATGTCTTCATACTGCGAACGTAATACTCAGTCTCTGATTGTTATGTGGGACACGTTAGAACGTGTCAAGGTTACAATAGATAAGGGGTCAGGCACGGCTATGATGGATTCAGCCCGACAGGAAATTGTCCGGGCAACGGTAGAACTTGTGCGTTATCAGAAGGAACTTGACCGTACAGCGTCAACCGTTATCCCTCCAGCTATACCAACGGAAACGCAGGCCCCTTTGCAGATCCCAATGCGGCCAGCAGCTTCAACACCTGCTGAACAACCTTCGTGGTCACCTGTATCCACTCCGCCTGTTTTTTTAAACAGTGGCGCTACACGGTTTGTATCTGAATTTCAGGAGGCAGATCAGGTGGCACGGCAGCTCTATAAAAGTCAACAAACCATTTCTGAACAAGCCAGAAGAATGGTGGTTACACCGCCGGGGATGTTAAACGACATGGCTTCCATAGAAAACCGTATACAGGCGCTGCATGTCCGGCTTCAGCAGTTTAATAATATTCCGGTTGATTTGAGGACTGAGCAGACCAATAATGAATTAGAGGCATTGAGGGGGAAATTAAATAAAGTCCAGGGGGCACAGGATAATTTGAGTCAGGCCATGTCGAAAATGGATATTGGTGAGATAAATAATGCATATAAGCAACTGGACGATTCCGTAGGTTCCGCGGGGAAGGAAATTAGAAATAGTCTGGCATCACAGAATCAATTTAACAATGCTGTTAAAAATGGTACAGGTGCAGCTTCCGGTCTGGAAGGAAAGATTAAGAATATTGCAAAGAGTATTGCAAAGTCTTTTAGTGTTCAAAAAATAATGGCATTTTCAGATGACGTTACACGCACAACGGCACGTCTGGATATGATGAACGATGGTGCCCAGTCTACAGAGGAGCTGAATCAAAAAATATTTGCCTCCGCGCAGCGGTCAAGGGCGCCTTACATGGAAACAGCGGCGGCCATAGCCAATATGGGAATCAATGCAGGCAGTGCCTTTAGCAGTAATGATGAAATGATCGCTTTCATGGAACAGGCG
Organism: Hungatella sp.; assembly: GCF_046966825.1. Lineage (NCBI taxonomy): Bacteria > Bacillati > Bacillota > Clostridia > Lachnospirales > Lachnospiraceae > Hungatella > Hungatella sp. The sequence goes on from NZ_JBKVCZ010000001.1 coordinate 46,218, forward strand.
AATAAGCAGTTTGTTATCGGTGGAGCTTCAGCACAGGATCAGGCAAGCGCAATGTCACAGTTAACAAATGCAATGGCGGCAGGTACAATGAGCGGTGCAGAGTTGAATTCGATACTGAATGCAGCCCCGGGGATAGCCCGGACGATCGAGCAGAATATGGGGTGGGCAGAAGGATCTTTAAGACAGTATGCTGAGAGGGGAGAGGTGTCTGCCCAGGTTGTAAAAGCTTCTCTTCTTAACATGGCACAGGAGACAAACGATAAATTTAATTCTATGCCTGCTACATTTGGCCAGATTATAAATACCATTCAAAATTCGTTATTGCAGGCATTTTGGCCGGTTATTCAGATGATAGGAAACGGAGCAGCGTATATTAGTGAAAACTGGTCGGCAATTGCACCTGTATTTTATGGAGTCGCTGCAGGAATCCTTTTTTTTGCCGCAGCTAATCTGATTGCTGATTTGGCGGCTAAGGGATTAATGACCACATTGCTTGCAAACCCGTTAACATGGATTGCTTTGATTATAGGAACAGTGGTGTATATGATTTATAAATGGGTACAATCTGTTGGCGGAATACAAATCGCCTGGCTCATCTGTGTGAATGCTGTTAAAACACAGTTAGACAAGTTAAAATTTATGATTGCAGCAGCAGGAGTAATTATACAGAATGGTCTTGGGGATATGCTTCTGGGACTTAACTCGTTTCGGATATGGGTATTAGATATTTTGGATTATCTGAAAGTGTCAGGCCTTTTAATTATGCAGGAGTTTATAAACGGCGCAATTGATCGTATTAATGAGCTGATAAGTTTAGTGAACAGCATTACAGGAACATCAATTGAGTTAATTGGCCATGTAGAATTTGGAACAGAAGCGCAATTAGAAGCCGAGGCAAGAAAGAGCCAGAGAGCAGCCAGCCTTGCCGCGCAGAAGGAGGCCAATCTGGCTGCTAAAAAAAGCAGGGCGCAGGATTTGCGCTGGCAGGAATATGATATGCATCAGAACAGATTAAAACGTGAGGCTGAGATAGAATCAGTGAAGGCTGATATGGCAGCGAAAACAGCAGGGCAGGATAATACCTTCGGAGGATATGATACTGATATATCAGGTAATACCGGACGTACTGCCGCTAATACCGCCGCTATGGCTGACACGATGGACGTTATGGACGAGGAATTGAAATATATGCGTGATGCCGCCGAGCAGGAGATTATCAACCGTTTTACACTTGCAGATTTAAAGGTGGAGGTCAAAAACAGCAATACGCTTACGAAAAAGGCGGATTTTAGTGATATGGGTCAGGCACTTGCAGTATTTACAAACGATTTCCTTTCTGCTGCTGCGGAAGGAGGCCATATATAATGGGTTATGAAGTATATATTGATGACATGCGTCTTCCCATTCCTCCCGAGAAAATCCCGATCAAGTATCCGGGCCAGAATAAAACGTCTGTTTTGATCAATGGCGAGGAGGTCAACATGGTTCGGCCTCCCGGCCTGGCGGAGATCAGCATTGAAGCAGTAATCCCCCAGGTGAATTATCCCTGTGCGGTATGGGATGGCAGCATTGATTGTGCAGAAGATTTCCTGGAGCACCTTAAATCATTAAAGGAGAGCAGAGAGCCGTTTGAATTCATCGTAATTCGTGATGGTCCGGGCCGGAATGACTTCTTTGATACGAACATCAATGTAACATTAGAGGATTATAGTGTTTCTGATGATGTGAATGAAGGGTTGGATCTAACTGTGTCACTTTCCATGAAGGAATATAAAAGCTACGGAACTAAGATTATGGAATTTAAGATTAAGGAGGATCAGGATACTCCAGAGACTACAGACTCAATTCCGAAAAGAGAAGGAACTCTTCCGGCATCAGAAATGTACACGGTACAGAAGGGGGACTGTCTCTGGAATATTGCTAAAAAAAGGTTGGGTAACGGTAACCGTTGGCGGGAGATTTATGATCTCAACCGTGACAAAATCAGCAATCCCAATTTAATTCAACCTGGCTGGGTTCTCACTATGCCGTTATAGAAGGAGGAGGAACAGATGGAAGTACATCTATATATCCAGAATGATCGAACAGTTTACGAACCAGTGGTGGGTGGGAGTATCAGCTGGGAAATGGAGCGGAAGGGACAGCCGGGGAAATGTTCCTTCACGCTGATTCCTGATGATGTGCTTAAGATTGAAGAGGGCAATGCGGTTCGTCTGGATGTAAATGGAACGCCGGTATTCTTCGGCTTCATCTTTGAGCGGGGCTGGGGAAGCGAAGGGCTGGTGAAGGTAACGGCTTATGACCAGCTGCGGTATCTGAAAAATAAGAAGAGTTATAATTATACGGGGCTTACCGCAGGGGAAGTAATTCGGATGATCGCAGGTGATTTTCACTTGCAGACGGGAGAGTTGGCGGACACCGGCTGGATGCTGGAGCGCAATGAAAAGAACAGCACACTTTTTGATGTAATCCTAAATGCTCTCGACTTAACCATGATTCGTACTGGAAAGATTTACGTTCTGTATGATGATGTGGGAAAGCTGACACTAAAAAATGTGGAAGATATGAAGCTGGATATTGTAATTGATGAGACGACGGCGCAGGATTATGACTTTAAAATCAGTATTGACAGCAGCACCTACAATCAGATCAGAGTGTATTGCGAAAATAATAATACAAATGCAAGAGAAGTCTATATGACAAAAGACACCGAAAATATCAATAAATGGGGAATTTTGCAATATGACGAATCAATTGACAGCGGTGCGGATGGTCAAAACATTGCCGAAACGTATTTGAAATTCTATAATCAGCCCTCAAAGAGCCTGAATATAAAAGATGCCTTTGGTGATGTCAGGGTGCGTGCGGGCTGCCTGATCCCCGTATTACTGGATATCAAAGATATGGAATTAAAAAATTATCTGCTGATTGAATCAGTGACTCATAAGATTGATGAGGGAATCCATACTATGGATTTAAGATTGAGAGGAGTAGGTATCAATGGCTGATGCAGAATGGATTGATAACATGAGGAAGATTGTCCTGCAAGCGGTAGAGGCTGGGGATCCCTGCGATATTGTGTCGGGGACTGTGACAAAAACAGCGCCGCTGGAAATACGATGGGGGCCAAATGCATTCCTTGCTGCCTCACAGCTCATAGTTCCCCAGTACCTGACGGACCACATACAGACAATGGATATTCCTGGAATGGGGGAAGTCAATGTTTCTGTTAAAAATGGGTTAGAGGCCGGAGACGAGGTACTGCTGATTCAGAAACGGGGCGGTCAGCGGTATCTTGTTGTAGACCGCTGGCAGAAAGGAGTGTGACATGCTGCCGGAAACAGGTAATATTCTAAAACAGGATTTTAAGATTCGACAGATTCCTTCAAAAACGTACAGGTTAAACGTCATGGGTGTTTCTGATAACACAGAGGGAATAGAGATAAAGCGTATTTCTGGAATGTTGGATGGGTTGGAAGCAGTAAAACAGACCATTTTCTGTATTCTTAATACGGAACGGTTTGACTGCCTGATTTATAGCTGGAATTATGGCGTGGAATTGAACGGATTATTTGGAAAGTCTCTGGGAGTGGCAAAGTCGAAATTGAAAAAGAGGATACGGGAAGCATTGACGCGGGATGACAGAATTGTAAGCGTTGATGCTTTTTCATTTACCAATAAGGGAAGAAAGCTGCTGGTGTCATTTCGGGTACAGACAAAGTTTGGAACAGTCGATACGCAGAAGGAGGTGGAAATCTAATGTATGAGAATATAACATATGAAGTGATTTTAAATCGGATGCTGGACCGCGTACCGGATTACATGGACAAAAGGGAAGGGTCTGTTATTTATGACGCCATGGCGCCTGCAGCCGTAGAAATGCAGAATCTGTATATAGAGTTGGATTGGGCACTGGAACAGGTTTTCGCCGGGACTGCAGACCGGGATAATTTAATCAGGCGCTGCGCGGAGTGGGGCATCATTCCTTATCCGGCGACGAGGGCTGTGTTAAAAGGGGAGTTTAACATAGATATTGAATCAGGTAAAAGATTTTCACTTGGGACACTGAACTATACCGTAACAGAAAAGATCAGCGAAAGGATATACCGTATGGAATGTGAGACGCCAGGAGCAATTGGAAACCGATTTCTGGGTACTCTGATTCCAATTGATTATATTCCAGACCTCACACATGCGGAGTTAACAGAGGTACTTCTTGAAGGAAATGAAGAAGAAACGACGGATGCGCTTAGAGAACGATTTCTTTTTAAGGTGCAGAAGCCTTCCACCAGTGGGAATGCATATGATTACTATAACTGGACTATGGAATGTCCCGGCGTGGGGGCTGCTAAAATTTATCCGCTGGCATTAGGGCCGGGTACTGTGAAGGTTGTGATTGCTGATGCAGACCGTTCGGCTGCCGGAACAGAGCTGGTTGAACAGGTAAAAGAGCATATTGAGGGAAAACGGCCGATCGGTGCAGATGTGACTGTGGTTTCTGCTGTGGAAAAGAGTGTCAGTGTGACCGCAAAGGTAAGACTTCAAAATGGAGTAAATCTGGGAACTGTGCAGGAACTCTTTCTCAGGGATTTTACAGATTACCTGCGAAGTGGTGCATTTGAGATTTCTTATGTTAGTCTGGCAAGAACGGGTAATTTGCTTCTTGGTGTGACGGGGGTGGAAGATTTTGTAGAGTTGAAGCTGAATGGCCAGATGCGGAATATTGAATTGGATGAGAAGGAAATAGCAGTTGCTGGAACCGTGATTCTGGAGGTGATGCAGTAATGGAGGTTAGCAGTTTTACAGAGAAACTGAATAAAGTGGATGGAAATATCTATGTAATTGAAGAGGAGGTACGGCCAGTTGATGGTGTGTACGAAGCATTGCTGGCCCATGATAACATCAATACTGCTACTCTGTCCATATGGACCGGCCCAAAACTGACGGGGAAGAGGATAGAGTCCTATGTACTCTCAACACCTGGCCTGATGCCATGGAAAAAGAGTATCCGCCTTTATTCAGATGCGCCTGTGGTGTATATCAGTTATGAGACCGATGGAGATACTGTAGAAGCAGAAGATATTAACCTGGTACAGGAAAAGACTGTAGAAACTCAGACGGCGCTTAATGCAGAGGAGAAACGTGCGACGGCGGAAGAGGAAAGGATAGCGGCGGATCTGGCCAACGAGATGAGCCGGGCAGAAAGAGCAGAGGCGGAACTGACGAAAAACCTGCAGGAAGAAACCGCCAGAGCGGAAGGGGCAGAGAAAGTCCTGACAGAAAACATGCAGTCAGAGGTATCCAGGGCAAAGGCGGCTGAAAAAGCTAATGCGGATCATATCACTGCAGAAGCGGCACGTGCGGAGACGAAAGAGCTGGAACTGCAAAGCAGTATTAAGTCAGAAACCGCCCGAGCAGTTACGATAGAGAAGTCTATCAGGGATACGATTGCAGCCAACAAACCAAACTGGGACGATAAATACTCCCGCAATGAAGTGGATAATAAATTCAGCGCTTTGGAAACGGCTATTGACTGGAAAGAGGCGGTTGATACTTTTTCAGATATTGCCGCTGTTTATCCGGATCCCGAGGATGGCTGGACGGTTAATGTCAAGGATACGGATTATACTTATAGATGGAATGGGACGGTATGGATTGCCATTTCAGCGAATGCGATACCAAAAGCAACTCATAGCGTTGATGGTCTTCTTAGTAAAGAAGACAAGGCAGCCTATGACGATGCGAACAGCAGGAAATATATCCACAACAATAAATCCATTCTTGATAAGATTACGCAGGCAGTGACAGATAACTGGAATATGGCATATACCCATGTGAGCGACACGATCAAACATATTACCGTATTGGAGCGAACGAATTGGAATGATGCGGATAGTAAAAAGCACACTCACTCCAATAAAAGTATTCTGGATGGGATCACGCAGACGTTAATGGATGCCTGGAATACAGTTGGTAATAAGGTTGACAAGGTGTCTGGAAAGGGATTGTCGGCCAATGACTATACGACGGCCGAAAAAACAAAATTATCGGGGATCGCAGCCGGTGCAGAAGTTAATATACAGTCTGACTGGGCTGTAAAAGATTCGGCATCTGATGCCTATATTAAAAATATACCTTCTTCGTTTCCGCCAGCAGTACATACTCATACGAAGAGCCAAATTACGGATATGCCGGCAAAGCTGTCACAGTTTGCCAATGATATTGGATATATTACAGCTGCTGACGTGGATACGAGCCAGAATCATACCCATGCCAATAAAACTGTACTGGATAAGATCACCCAGGCATTGATGGATAAATGGAACAGTGCACTTACTGCGCTGCCTGTGCATACCCACACGAAGTTACAAATAACAGATTTTCCAGCATCGTTGCCGGCAAACGGAGGGACGGCCTCTTATGCAAATTACTTAAATGTTAATAGTTTGACGGCAAATGCAGATTTAAATACAATTACTGCTCCCGGACTGTATTCCTGTCCAACAAATGCAACGTCCGCTACATTGAACAATTGTCCATCGGCTTCTGCTTTTTTTATGATTGTTGGTAAGCATGCTGGTATATACCAGGAGGTAACAGAATATGCAATAACAAATCCCAAAAAGTATATGAGAAACTATTACAATAATTGGGGAAATTGGTATCGGGTGTATACGGAGGCGAATAAGCCGACAGCCGGTGAGCTGGGAGCAGAACCTGTCTTTACCAAGAAATCAGCATTCAATAAGGACTTTGGGAGCACTGAGGGGACTGTATGCCAGGGAAATGATGCCAGACTCAGTGACTCGCGTTTAGCCAATGGAGGAAATGCAGCCACAGTAAATAAACATACAATAAATGCAGACGTGCCAGCAGGAGCAAAGTTTACTGATACGGTTTATACACACCCGACTACTTCAGGTAACAAGCATATTCCTACTGGAGGAATTTCCGGACAGTTTTTAAAATGGTCATCGGATGGCACTGCGGTCTGGGCGGCAGATACGAACACTACATATGATATTGCCACTGTGTCGACAGCTGGTTTGATGTCAGCGGCAGATAAAACAAAGTTAAATGGGATTGCCAGCAACTCTAATAATTATGTTCATCCAAACACCGGAGTTATGGCCGGAACATATCGAAGTGTTACAGTTAATGTCCAGGGACATGTAACGGGGGGCATAAATCCTACAACACTGGCCGGATACGGAATCGCAGATGCAGCGGCAAAGAACCATAATCATGATGGTATCTATATAAAAAGAACTCACCGGATTTTGACTTTAACGGCAGCAGGATGGAGCAGTTCTTATCCTTTTAGCCAGGAAGTAACTGTCTCTGGGGTATTGGAGGGCGATGATATCAAAGTAATTGGGGTATATGTGCCAGAGAATGCAATTCTGGATCAGGTGAAAGCATGGAATAAGGCCGCCGGGTATCTTATATGTAATCCAAACGGGGTGGCAGCTGGAAAAATAACCTTTAAGGCATACAAGAAACCGATGGTAGATTTTCAGATAATTACGGAAGGTGCCTGATATGATAAGGTGGGCAATATAACTGTCTGGAAAGAGGTGATTTAGAATATGTATGGTAAGATAAGATATGGTCTTGTGCAGTATGCTCAGGAATCAGAGGATATTCGGCCAACAGAAGAATTTTTTGTGGATTTGGCCAGATACGCGCCGCCCTTTTTGTCAGAGCTTCTGGAATTGAAGGAACTCTACCAGGCGGAGGGATACGAAGTTGGATATCTTCAGAATAATTTTAGAAATTTGTTTGACCAGTGTTTTATTGTGACGGCAACCTGGGGGCTGGTTCTGTGGGAGGAGATGTATGAGATCACTACAAACTTATCTCTGTCTTACGAACGGCGTCGTGAGATCCTCATGGCAAAACTGCGAGGGCAGAGTACAACAACAAAACAGATGATAGAAGAAACAGCCGCAGCATTTTCTGGAGGAGAAGTGCTGGTTATCGAGGATAATACGAAATATCATTTTGTTGTGCGTTTTGTGGGGATTAAGGGAATACCACGAAACATGCAGGCTTTTATTGAGATGCTGGAGGCGGTTAAACCGGCCCACATGTCTTATAGTTTTGAGTATACTTATACAGTCTGGGGAGATTTAAAAGCAATGATGTGGGGAGAACTTAAAACAAAAACGTGGAAACAAGTAAAAGTTATGAAAGGAGTGTAAGGATGCAGACAACACAATATTATGGATTAAAGAAGCCCGAAGAGACTGATGTGGCAACGCCTGAAGACTTTAATAATAATATGGATATACTTGATGGAGTTTTAAAAAAAATGGTTACCCGGCGGATTATAACTCTTACTGCTGCAGCGTGGAGCGGATCGTACCCATATACTCAAACTGTAAATTGTACTGGTTTAACGGCTGTCGATGATATGAAAGTAATAGGGGTCTATATTCCAGAAAATGCAACAATAGATCAAGTAAAAGCCTGGAACAGAGCCGCAGGCTTTTTAATGTGTAATCCGGACGGAGTAGCCAATGGAAAAATAACCTTTAAGGCATATAAGAAACCTACGGTAGATTTTCGAATTTTGACAGAAGGAGGTTGATGAGATGGGAAAAGTAATACCAATGCCGGGAGGCGGTGCTGATCTTGACGGGTTGACAGCAGTACCCTATAGTGTTCTGGCTGACAAAGTGTTTTATGGGGCGGGGAGTGATGAGCCCCAAAGAGGGTTAATTCCTTCTGCGAATCAGCAGACATATTCAAATATCTCCTGGTGGGATAATAACAGTGGTTACTTTATCAGAATGGAACCGGGCAACTATTCAGTTGCAGATGAAAATGGAGAAAAACCTTATGTGTTCGTTCCGGTCAGTAAATTCAGAAGTGACCTTGGAATTTCAGCCGATAAAATCCGAGCCGGATATAATATAGCTGGAGTCCAAGGGGATACGTGGGTAGTATGGACTGGTGACGTGTCAGCGGATAATACTAAAGTACTGAACGGATATACATACTGGAAAAATGGTGTGAAGTGCACTGGTAATATGGCAAGTTTTTCACCGGGAACTCATGCTCCAGAGTCTGGAATGAATGGACAAGGGCTTTACTATTATTTTCCTAATGGGTACTATCAATCAGATGGACATAATGCCTGGAACTACCGCACGCCTTCTGAAGTGGCAAATGCTATTGGATTAACTGCTGAGAAAATGGTACAAGGTCAATCATGTCTTGGTATTTGGGGAACAGTACCTAATATAAATGTAAGGACATTTAGGGCAACCGTGAATTCCACATCGACTTCGTTAGGATTTCTGTCTTATAATAATAGAACAATTAGCTATCCATATATAGATGTAAATGTTGGGTTCAGTACAATACTTCATGCAGAGGCATTATATGTACCAAATACAGCATACCATTCGTATTATAGCCGTTCAGGGAATTATTTTCTTATTAATTATGCCCAAGATTATTGTGCTTGTGCACGAATGGATGGTCCCAATATGATATTTGGGACAAATAATGTTGTAAGAATTCCAGTTAATAAAAGATCAACCCAATATGATGTAATTGTGATGGGATACTGATAGGAGGTCAGTTAATGAAAATATATACTAATAAAAATTATGAAGTTCTCTCGTTGGATGTACAGCCAGATCAATATGTATATGAAATTGAAACTGATAAAACAAGAGAAGAGATTTTTGGTACTTGGTGTATCGAATGTATTAGAAAATACAGGTATGAGCCAACATATGAGTTCTTGCTAGACCGAAACGGTAATATTGTTTTAAATGAAGCAGGTGACCCCATTTATAAAAAAGACTTAAAAGGTGAACGCATACAAAACGGTTGGACATGGTATTCTCTTGTTAGCCATCAGCGCTTACAACAGATTCAGGAAAAAAATCAGATTCAGTCACAAATTGATGATCTTACCTGCGTCATGGCAGACGTGATTGGGGGGGTGTACAATGCTTAGTAATATTGCAAAAAATATAATTATAGAGGCTTTGCGTATAAGAAAGGAACGCGGCGAGGATTCAGCAAAAATACTGGATACATATAGAAATTTGTCCAAAGATGAAAAGGTGGAGATACTCAAAATATTAGATTCTGATAATCAGAATTATAGGTTTTAATTTTTAAACTTTCTTTACAGTATCTAATCGTAGTAAGTAATTTTAATTTATAATACAAAAATAAGGTTTAATATTTTGATATTTTAACTCTAATTTCTAGTTTTACTTACCTATAATTCTGATTATGAGGAGAAAGGAGTAGAACGTGGGAAAAGTTATTATAGCATTAGGTGGTGTTGGAGGGATTGATCAGGAAGATTGCACTGCAGGAAGAGCACAGGTATTGTCAGGTTATACTGCAGGGGTACGAGGGGAAGACGATCCAGCGCCCGGAAGTATGCCGGAGAGAGGTTCTTGGGCGGCTAATGTCGGTATGAATGAATCAATTGCTATACCTGATGGTCACCATAATGGTGCGGGTAAAGTTACAGGCCCTGCGGTAACACAGCGTGGGGCTTGGAACGGCTCCGTAGGACTGAATGCCCAAATTGCTGTTCCAGAGGGATACCACAATGGTAGAGGCAAAGTAAGTGGTCCGAATATTGCATTTCAGAATGCAGATGTATCTGGTACGGATCGAGCATATGCAACAGGAATCAGCGCCTGGGGTGGTTGTATCAATTTGGGGGTGAGAAATGGACATTACCTTAATGGTGTTAACTGGATACAGGCTGACTTACCGGGATTACAGCCAGGAAATATTAGACAGGGCACAAATATAGGCGGCTTAGTTGGGACAATGGCGGATTATTCTTATTTGGCCTCAGGGCAAACGTCTTTTAATATGGGAACTTATTCGGGTGTATTGGCGAATGGGTTCTGGGCACAGTATACAATACAAAATTATAATGATGGCAGCATAGATATAAGAGCTTATAAAACTGCTTCTGAAAATTACATGATGTTATCGAAGAAATCCATTCATTTAGGCCCCTTTAGCAAAGTACGAATAGAATTTTCGCCTAAATTTTATAAATCAGAATCGTATTCATGGTTTGAAATTATTTGCGGCTTTCTTCCCAAAACATGTTATTACAATGGCTATCAGATTCTTGATAGTGCTTCAAACACAGGGCGTCCATCATTTTCACCATATTTCGATCATTATAGTGAATGGAATAAGAACGGAGTTTATGTATATGAATTAAACATCTCACCAAATTATAAAAATGATTTTTGGTTTTTTGGCATACAAGGCTCGATAAATACAAAAAATTATAAAACAAATATAATTTCATTAAGAAAAATAGAATTTTTAACTTAATATACCGCCGCTCAAAAGCGGCTTATTTTATTTCAATAGAAAGGAATCACTATGAAAAAGGAATATATAATTGCAGTCCAGGGGATCTCGGCTTTTGTGGGTGCCTGGTTTTCCGATAAGCTGGGAATTCTGTTTCCGGTGATGTGCATCCTGATTACCATGATGGTTGTGGATTATATTACGGGAATGCTGGCCAGCAAGGTGGAAGCAATTGATCATCTGGGCGATGACCGTTTTGGCTGGACATCAAAGAAGGGCGCCAAAGGGATCATAAAAAAAGTCGGTTATCTCTGTGTTATTGCAGTGGCTATGGTAGTAGATTATATAATTATCATGATATCTAAGGATCTTGGGTTTAATATGCCTGTTTCAGCCTTTTTTGGGTTATTAGTGGCTGTTTGGTATATACTCAATGAATTGCTGTCTATTATTGAAAATGCAGGCAGAATGGGGGCTAACGTGCCGGATTGGCTATGTAAGTACATAGCGGTATTAAAGGACAAGATTGACAGTACGGATTATAGAATTGATGATAATTAGTAACGACAACCAATCCTTCCGTACGGCGGGGGAGTGGCGGTACTGCTGTAATATTACATTTTGTGAAGTAACAATGATGGGGCCTGGGAAACATTCCGGGCCTTTTTTAATGGAGAATAACGATATGGAAAAAACAAGAAATGGACTGATAGAGCATTGCAATAGTAAGATTGGCACACCATACGTATTTGGCGCCAAAGGAGAGCCTATGACTCAGGCACGTATTGACCAGCTGGCTCGCGAAAATCCCGGTACCTATACATCTGCCTATAAGTATAAGGCAGCTAAATACATTGGCCAGCACTGTACGGACTGCAGCGGTCTTATCAGCTGGTACACGGGCCGGATCAGGGGGAGCTACAACTATTATGACACTGCAGTAGAACGTGTAAACATTGACCATCTGGACGAATCTATGACTGGTTGGGCACTGTGGAAACCGGGACATATTGGGGTGTTTATCGGTAATGGCTGGTGTATCGAAGCAAAGGGGATTAACTATGGAACAATTAAGACCAAAGTATCCGCTACAGCCTGGCAAAAGGTACTTAAGCTGTGTGATATTGACTACTCGTCTGATCAGGTGCCTGTAACATACCACGAGGGGTTTCAGCCAACTGCAGATGGTCAGAGATGGTGGTATCAGTATTCTGACGGCTCTTATGCCTGCAATGGTTGGTACTGGTTGCGGGAGGCAACAGATGGTACGTGCGGATGGTATCTGTTTGACAGAGAAGGAAACATGCTTACAGGGTATCAGTTGGATCCGGCGGGGGAAGCTTTTCTTCTTTGTCCGGACAAGGGATCCAATGAGGGCAAGTGTATGATTACTGACGCTAGGGGCGTGCTGCGAATTGTAGAAGAGTATGATTTTGATAAGAGGCAGTATAAGGTTTAGAGGTAATAGACAGAGTAATTACTTTGGCCTTCCCATGGCTGTGATTCGATCATTATGAGCGGAGATGTGGCAGCGTATGCTATGGCGAAATTTTCTGCTCGCCGATATGTTTGAGATAAATAAAGTAAAAAAATAACTATTTTCTGTTATCATCTTCAATAACTCCTGAATCGTGGTATAATTATGGCAGAGTAATGGGTGCAACGTTTATTTTCATGTCTGTTTAGGAGGGATTTTATGATGAAAAAAGGAAAATGCTTTGCGGCATTGCTGATCACAGCCGTAATAGCGATGGCGCCGGTAAACGCGTACGGTTTCGAGACAGCGGGGGAGTATTTTGAGATCAGTTCAGAGGAGGCGGGAGCCTTCTTATACGATGGGACGACTGTCATGGCGGGGACTGACGGGGAAATGATTCTTACTAAATCTGAGAGCGGCTGGGTGCGCCGTGCCTCAATCAGAACCACTGACATGAACGTCATAACAGCGGAGATTGTTCTGAATGAGGAAGGGCTCAATACAATTCGGTACCATGCTAAAAACGCCGGAAAGGCCCAGCTAATCGTTGTAGTACCCAGCGGAGCCGCCGTGAACATGGGAACCTTTTATGTTATGGACGCCAGGGGAGACGGGACCATAGATGGAGGATGGATACAGGAAAATGACCAGTGGAAATATAAGAAGGGCGATGGAAGCTTTGTAAGCAGTGCCTGGCTGATGGATAAGGGAAAACGTTATTATTTTGGAGAAGACGGCGTTATGGCTGTAAATCAGTGGCTGAAAGGCTGGTTCTGCTGGTATTACGCCGGACCGGATGGGGCCATGATGACCAATACTGTCACGCCTGACGGGTATGAACTGGACGATACAGGGGCGTACTACGATCCGACATTAAGCGATTGAGAAAACAGGGAGAACGAGGCGATGATATCAGCCCCGTTCTCCCTGTTTCTTTATTTACTTGCGTTCTTCAATCTCGTTCTTAATCGCGTTCTTCAATCTCTTTCTTCAGCATTTCTGTAAATTCATCCAGCGTCATGGTGACATTTTCACCGGAATCGCGGTAACGGACTGCCACCGTATGATTCTCCTCCTCCTTCGCTCCTGCCACCAGCATATACGGAACCTTCTCAAGCTGTGCCTCGCGGATCTTGTAGCCGATCTTTTCCGGGCGTTCATCGATCTCACAGCGGATGTGGCTCTTCTTTAAGGCATCGTACACATTTTTTGCATATGCCGCATTCTTGTCGGAGATCGGGAGCACCTTAACCTGAACAGGAGCCAGCCATGCCGGGAATTTTCCTGCATAATGTTCGATCAGAATGCCGATGAAACGCTCAATGGAGCCCAGCAGTACTCTGTGAATCATGATCGGGCGGTGTTTCTCGCCATCCGCGCCTGTATATTCCGCCTCAAACCGCAGCGGAAGCTGGAAATCAAGCTGTATGGTACCGCACTGCCAGGTGCGGCCTAAGGAGTCCTCTAAGTGGAAGTCGATCTTCGGACCGTAGAAGGCGCCGTCGCCTTCGTTGATGATATAGTCGTATCCCATCTCATCAAGCGCTTCTCTTAAGCTGTTTGTCGCCATCTCCCAATCCTCGTCGCTGCCCATGCTGTCTTCCGGGCGGGTGGAGAGTTCGACGTGGTATTTAAAGCCAAACATATTATAGACCTCGTCGATGAGGCGTACCACGCCTTTGATTTCATCGGTGATCTGATCCGGCGTCATGTAGATATGGGCGTCGTCCTGTGTGAAGCAACGAACCCGCATGAGGCCGTGGAGCGCACCGGATTTTTCGTGGCGGTGTACCAGGCCGAGCTCTCCCATGCGCAGCGGCAGATCACGGTAGGAACGCGGCTGGGATTTGTAAACCAGCATACTGCCCGGACAGTTCATGGGCTTGATTGCAAATTCCGTATCGTCAATGGTTGTTGTATACATGTTTTCCTTGTAATGATCCCAATGGCCGGAAGTCTCCCACAGAGAGCGGTTTAACATGATGGGAGTGGCGATTTCCACGTATCCCTCGCGCTCATGGATCTCACGCCAGAAGTTTGTCAGCGCATTTTTTAACACCATGCCCTTCGGCAGGAAAAATGGAAATCCCGGGCCTTCGTCCATGATCGTAAACAGACCCAGTTCTTTTCCCAGTTTCCGGTGATCGCGCTTTTTCGCTTCCTCAATTCTGGTTAAATATGCCTCTAAATCGGAGGCCTTGGGGAACGATGTGCCATAGATTCTGGTCAGCATCTTATTGTGCTCGTCACCGCGCCAGTAAGCGCCGGCGATGGAGGTCAGCTTAAATGCCTTCACAGGACCAGTAGTCATTAAATGCGGCCCCGCGCAGAGGTCGGTATATTCGCCCTGACGGTAAAAGCTGATGGTTTCTTCTTCAGGAAGATCCTCGATAAGCTCAACCTTGTAAGGCTCATCCTTCTCCTTTATGAGGGCGATGGCTTCCTCACGCGGAAGCGTAAAATACTCCAGTTTTAAGTCTTCTTTGACGATCTTCTTCATTTCCGCTTCCAAAGCTTCTAAGTCCTCCGGAGAAAATGGTTCCGGGCGGTCGAAGTCATAGTAAAATCCGTCGGCTATAGACGGTCCGATGGCCAGTTTTGTCTCCGGAAACAGCCTTTTGACGGCCTGCGCCAGAATGTGGGAAGTGGTATGATGGAAGGCCGCCCTGCCGCCTTCGTCTTCAAAGGTCAGGATCGTAAGCCCGCAGTCTCCGGATACAATAGTACGCAGATCCGCCGGGGTTCCATCGATCTCCGCGGCGCACGCCTTTTTCGCCAGGCCGGCGCTTAAGGATGCTGCAATCTCATAGACGGACAGCGGGCTGTCAAATTCTTTTACTTCTCCATTTTTTAAAGTTACTTTCATGATGATCCTCCTTATACTCTGAGATTTATGATGCTTTTTCGTGAGACGTGATTGCTTCAATCCACATTTGTTTATTCCCGCGAGCAACGAGCCAAACGGACACGCTGGCGCGTCCATTTGGCGACTGCCGCGAGGTTTTTGACTGTTGAAAAGAACAAAAAACACCCCTGGACAGAATAATCCTGTCCAAGGGTGCATGAATGTCGGATGCACGGTTCCACCTTGATTTTTCACTCGTGTCCAAACGTGAGACACTGCTTCCTTAACGCAGAAGATACGCCGCCATTGGTTTGACGGTGCTCGGGAGTGGTGTTCGCCATACTTTACGGAAAACGGCTTTCAGCAGGTATGCCGTTTTTCTCTGTCTCGCATTTAGAATGGGTACTGGTTCCGTCATTGCAGTTCGATTTGCTCTTATGATTCTTAGGTTATACCTTTCTTTTTTGTTTGTCAAGAGAAAATTTATCCATTGCAATTTTGATTTGTTTCTGTTATATTCATCTGTTATACAATAGATCCGTATAACAGAAAGGCAGGACGTCTGTTCATGTTTTTATATCAGATAAAGAACGAAGCAATCGCAATACTCGGCTGCAGAAGCTATGACGGCCTGGTCGAGATTCCTGAGACAATAGATGGAAAACTGGTGACAGAGCTGGCGGCATACGCTTTTTCCGAGGGATGGGGACGGCGGGAAATGCTAAAGGCAGCGGGAAAGATTCTGCTGGCCGACGCCGAAGGGAATGCACAAAACGGAATGGAAGCGGAGATGAATGCCTCCAGTCCCGAGGCTGTCGAACTGCCGCCGGTGGCATGCTGCGGCCACTTAAAGGAAATCATTCTTCCGCGGACGATTAAAAAAATCGGCAACTACGCATTCTATAACTGTTTTGAACTGAATACGATCCGGTGCTATAGCACGATTGAAGATGTAGGGTCCGGCCTGTTTACCGGTTGTACCGGCATCAGACATATGGATATTCACATTGTTCCGGACCGCCGTTCCTGTTCTAAGGAACTGATATCAGAATTGAGACAGGAACTTTATGTAAACTATTATACAGAATCAGAATTAAACTTACCACCTGCAAAATCAGCTCTCCAGGCAAAACTGGTATTCCCGGAAATGTTTGAGGAATCCGTGGAAAATACACCCGCCCGCATCATCATGCGGGAAATGCATGGATGCGGCCACATGTACCGCTACTGTTTCGAGCAGACCGAATTCCGTTTTTCCAAATACGATGCGCTGTTTCCCCATATCAAAGTTCAGGAGCCGGAGCGGGTCGTCTGCTCCCTTGTTATGGGGCGGCTTAAGTATCCTTTGGAATTGATGGAACCGCATCGAGGGGCGTATGAGGAGTATCTGAGCGAACACATGGGTAGGGCCGCGGAATGTGCACTGGCAGCGGGAGATACGGAAACTTATTCCTGGCTGGCGGTCCATTATGCGGACCGGAAGGAAACGCTGGATGAGATGATCGAACTGGCCGGCCGGGAAGGTGAGACGGAGGTACTGAGCGGCCTGATGGATCTGCGCCACCGGCGTTTCCCGGCAAAAAAACGGTCATTTTCGCTGTAGACATGTAAAGCAGGAAAATGACAGAAAGAAAACAATAAAAAGAAAGGCAGGTGAAGCCTTATGATAGATCCTTTGCGGCAGCAGCAGCTCGACGAGTTAGAAGAGGTAGAAATCTGCCACGATATTCTGACAAATTCCAGAAATGAACTGTATTTAAATTTTCGCTATCTGGACGTGGCCTTAAGCAGTCTAGGATTTCTGGCGGACCGCGCAGGGCGCGGAGTGGCAACGGATGGATTTCTCATCTATTACCAGCCGGAGCATTTGATGAGTATGTATAAACGGGGGAGGGTCCTGATTAACCGGGCTTTTCTTCACATGGTATTCCACTGCCTGCTGGGCCATATGGATACGCGGGGAAAACGGGCGGTCCCGTACTGGAATCTGGCCTGTGACATTGCCATAGAATCCATCATCGATGAATTTTATGTAAAGAACGTTTACCGCCATCAGTCGGTTTACCGGAGAGAAGTATACGCGAAGCTGAAGGAAAAGCTCCGGGTCCTGACGGCAGAGGGCATCTATAAGTTGCTTCAGGATATGGATTTAACGGAAGAGGAATACGAGCGCATGGCGGCAGAGTTTTACGTGGATAACCATGACCATTGGGAGAGGGAAGAAGATCCCAGGATCCGCCAGGAGCGCCAGAATAAGTGGCAGAATAACAGAGAGAAGATGCAGACGGAGATGGAATCCTTCGGCGAGAAGGACGCGGAGGACTCCAGAAGCCTGTTGGAGGCCGTGCGGGTTGAAAACCGGGAACGGTATGATTATAAGCAGTTTCTGCGCAGGTTTTCCGTACTTCGTGAGGAGAACGAGGTGGACCAGGATTCCTTCGACTACGTGTTTTATACGTATGGAATGGAGCTGTACGGCAATATGCCGCTGATTGAACCGCTGGAATCGAAGGAGGTTCACCGCATTGAAGATTTTGTGATCGTGGTGGATACGTCGATGTCCTGCTCCGGGGAGCTGGTGCGGCGGTTCCTGGAGGAGACGTATTCCGTGCTCTGTGAATCCGAGAGCTATTTCCGGAAAATTAATGTCCACATCATACAGTGCGATGAGACGATCCGGTCTGATGAGACGATTACCAGCCAGGACGAAATGAAGGCCTATATGGAGAACTTTACAATATCGGGACTGGGCGGAACTGATTTCCGGCCGGCCTTTGAATACGTGAATGGGCTGATGAATCAGGGGAAATTTAAGAAACTCAAGGGGCTTTTATATTTTACCGACGGAAAGGGAATATACCCTGTCCGAATGCCCGCCTATGACACGGCCTTTGTCTTTGTGGAAGGGCAGTATGAAGATGTATCCGTCCCCGCGTGGGCGATGAAAATTATCCTGACAGAGGAGGAAATAAATCAATTATGAATATAAAACGAGCCAAGGAAGAGATAAAGGATACGATTGAGGCGTATCTGCTGAAGGATGAGTACGGCGCCTATGAAATCCCATCTGTCCGTCAGCGTCCGGTTCTGTTAATCGGACCGCCGGGGGTGGGCAAGACGCAGATTATGGAGCAGATTTCGCGGGAATGCGAAATTGGGCTGGTGGCCTATACCATTACCCATCACACCCGGCAGAGTGCAATTGGACTTCCGTTTATTGTTAAGAAAGAGTATGGCGGTAAGTCTTACAGTGTGACGGAGTACACCATGAGTGAGATCGTGGCATCCATTTACAATAAAATCGAACAGACCGGTCTTTCGGAGGGAATTCTGTTTATCGATGAGATTAACTGCGTTTCGGAGACGCTTGCGCCTGCCATGCTGCAGTTTTTACAGTGTAAGACATTTGGAAACCATCAGATTCCGGAAGGCTGGATCATAGCAGCGGCCGGTAATCCGCCCGAATACAACAAATCCGTAAGGGATTTTGACGTGGTGACCCTGGACCGGATTAAAATGATTCACGTGGAGCCGGACTACGAGGTTTGGAAGCAGTATGCGTATGAACAGTCGATCCATCCCGCCATAATCTCCTATCTGAACGCGAGGCCGGAATCATTTTGCCGGATTGAGACAACGGTGGACGGCCGTCTGTTTGCTACTCCGCGAGGCTGGGAAGATTTATCACGATTTATTGAAGTATATGAAAAACTCGGAAAAAAGGCGGATCGGGAGGTGATCGGACAGTATCTCCAGTACCCGAAGATAGCCAAGGATTTCTCCAATTACCTGGAACTCTATTATAAATACCAGGACGATTACCAGATCGATGAAATTTTAACAGGATCGATCCGCGAAAATCTCTGCAATAAGCTAAAGCATGCCCAGTTTGACGAGAAACTGAGCGTAATCGGCCTCCTGCTCTCGAAGCTGAACAGCGGATTTAAGCAGGTGGTAAAAGATGCGGAAAAGCTGGAAATTTTAATGGCGGAGTTAAAAAAGCTGCATGATGGAAGTCTGGACGGAGATATGGAGGAACGTCTCCGCACGGTGCAAAAGGAATTCAAACAGGTCTGGGAAAAGAAGCGGGAAGCCGGACTTTTAAACCGTCAGAGCGATTACCTGCACCGGGATGTGGAACGGATTCTGGAGCAGTATGAAAAAGAGCTTCGTTTCGCAGAGGCACCGGATCCGGAGGCGGCGTGGGAGACGGTAAAGTCTTACTTTGACCGTGAGCGGGAGCAGTATGAGAAACGGTTCGACGAGAGCGGAGCCATGCTGGAGCACGCCTTTGATTTTATGGAAATATCCTTTGGCGACAGTCAGGAGATGGCGGTGTTTATCACCGAACTGAATACGAATTACTACAGCATAAAATTCCTTCAGGAATATGAGTGCCAGAGATATTACCAGTATAACGAGCGCCTTCTGTTTAACCGCCGGGAGGATGAGATAAAGGAACGGATCGACCATCTGGGAAAATGACAGGTGGTGTGGATTGTCTGTTAATTTAGTACAAAGTGTATAAAAACCCAAAAACTTCCCCATAATAAAAAAAGAAAGCCACTTCAATGAGAAAGGAAATCATTTTCTCCTCTGAGAGGCGGCAGTTATCGCACGCAGGCGGGGAAAAACAGCCGCCGGGTGCTCACAACAAGGAGGTAGTGCCATGGGTAACAAAGCATTGGACTATACAGCCCTTACCATCGCCATTATTGGCGCGGTAAACTGGGGTCTGGTAGGCTTCTTCAATTTTAATCTGGTGTCATTCCTTTTCGGCAGCATGTCCTGGATTTCCAGAATCGTGTATGCGCTGGTCGGAATCTGCGGATTATACCTGCTCACCTTTTATGGTCGCTCAGAAGTAAGTACAGAAAGATAGTAACAGGAAAATGGCGGGAGAATCGCCCGGGCCTTTGAGGCTTCGGCGATTCTCCTGCTTTTTGTGCAGCAGAAACGTGCTCCTGTTACACAAAAAAGCGTTTCGGTTTTGCCTAAAAAATATTTTGATAGTTAATTAACGATCAAAACGCAATTTTGTCAGAAAATGTATATTATACACAAAAATAATTCGATTAGTTGTGAATAAAATATCTATTGTTGCCATTATTTTCCGGAACTGTTATACTGAAGACAGAACAAAAGAGTGCGGCAGGGCCGCGGAGAATGCCCTGCATCAAATTTTTTATTAGAAAGGAGACGTTATATGGAAAATGCAGCAAGAGAGAGCTATAACCTGTACATCAATGGCCAATGGGTCGACGCATCCGATGGCGGTACATTCAAATCTTACTGTCCGGCCAATGGGGAATATCTGTCCACATGCGCGGAAGCTACGAGGGAGGATGTAGACGCTGCGGTAGATGCCGCATGGGCCGCGTGGGAGAGCTGGAAGAAGACGACGCCTGCAGAGAGGGCGGATGCACTGTTAAAGATTGCAGATGTGATTGACCAGAATAAGGAGAGACTGGCTCTTTTGGAGACGCTGGACAATGGAAAACCGATCAGAGAGACCATGACGATCGATATTCCGTATGCATCCGATCATTTCCGTTATTTCGCCGGAGCGGTGAGGACGGAAGAGGGGGAAGCGGCCATGCTGGATGAGAATACGCTGAGCCTGATCTTAAGGGAACCGATCGGCGTCGTGGGCCAGATCGTGCCGTGGAATTTCCCATTCCTGATGGCGGCCTGGAAACTTGCGCCTGTGCTGGCAGCAGGGTGCTGTACAGTATTTAAGCCTTCCAGCTATACTTCCTTAAGCGTGCTGGAGCTGGCGAAGCTGATCGACGGAATTCTCCCTCCTGGTGTCTTTAATATTGTGACAGGAAGAGGTTCGAAGTCGGGGCAGTATATGCTGGAGCATCCGGGTTTCCGGAAGCTGGCATTTACAGGTTCATCCGAGGTGGGCTGCCAGGTAGGATGCGCGGCTTCGGAGAAACTGATACCGTCCACGCTGGAGCTGGGGGGCAAATCGGCTAATATTTTCTTCCCGGACTGTAAATGGGATATGGCGATGGACGGACTGCAGCTGGGAATTCTGTTCAATCAGGGGCAGGTGTGCTGCGCCGGATCCCGTGTATTTGTGCATGAAGACATTTATGACAGATTCGTGGAAGAGGCTGTGGCGAAGTTTAACAGCGTGAAGGTTGGCCTTCCGTGGGAGGCGGACACGATGATGGGATCTCAGATCTACGAGGCTCATTTGAATAAGATTCTGGACTACATAGAGATTGGAAAGAAGGAGGGAGCAAGGGTAGCCTGCGGCGGTGAACGAATCACGGATGGAGAACTGGCAAAGGGCTGCTTCTTAAAGCCGACGCTGCTTGTAGACGTGACAAATGATATGCGGGTGGCGCAGGAAGAGATCTTCGGACCGGTGGCGGTTGTGATGAAATTCAAGGATGAGGAAGATGTGATCCGTATGGCCAATGAGAGTGAGTACGGTCTGGGCGGCGCTGTGTGGACCCGGGATATCAACCGGGCTGTCCGTGTCTGCCGTGCAATCGAAACAGGCCGTATGTGGGTGAATACATATAACGCGATACCGGCCGGAGCGCCTTTTGGCGGCTACAAGAAGTCGGGGATCGGTCGTGAGACCCATAAGGTTATTTTGGAGCATTATACCCAGATGAAGAACATTATGATTAATCTGTCTGAAAATCCATCAGGATTCTATTGATTCGATGCATGAACTGAAGCGGAGACGGCGGTGAGGTGAAACTTTGACGCTTGGCGTGTGTAAGTGTATTATAATCTGCGAAAGGTAAAGAACTGCCGGACAGACTGCCGGATACAGGAATGGAGATGAGATTCCTTGTATCCAGCGGGTCTGTCCGGCAGTTTATGCTGTTTAGCCATTCTCTTCCAGTATTCCAACAATTCTTTTCATAGATTCCTGGTATTCCTGATCGGTCGAGTTATAGAATAAAAGAAGATCGTCGTCAGAGCTGTCCGGCCGGTCAATGGCTGAAGGAATCGAAAAATCCACACCACTGATATATTTATCCCAGTTTTCCAGCTTCCATGTGTCCCGGCTGGAGTTGCGGTGTATCATGCGCTGATGGCAGATCTCGGGGGCCGTGACGACCCAGATGATCTCCAGGCGGGCGTTCTTCATTGCCAGCCGCTTCCGGAACTGATCCATATATTCCGGGTTCCGTATTTCGCGGGTAAACGGCGCATTAATCAGGACAATATCGTCATAATCCAACGCCTCCATGGCAATATTAATGATAGCCTCATATTCATAATTGCGGATATTGGATTCAAAAAAGTCGGAACTCCGGTTGCGTTCCTCACCTGCCACATCGAAAATGCGGTTAGACAGGACAATCAGGGTATCTTTGTCCAGATAGACGACGTGCTTCAGGTTTTTTGCCAGTTGTTTCGAGATGTAGGTTTTTCCGCATGCCGGCGGTGAGGTTACCAGTATCATTTTTTTCAAGACAAATTCCTCCTCTTGCGGCCTGTAAATGGCAGACTGTGTTGATTTACGCCTATTATAAATGGTTTGTCTGTAAAAGTTCAAGGCGGTTTTCTGTAAAGATTAATAGCAGAACAGATAAAATATGGTATAATAAAATAAATTTACTTGAGAAGGAGATTCTTTATGTTTTTCGTCTTTGGGATCAGTCAGGGAAAGAAGGCGCTGAAATACGCGAAGACCGTTATCTGCGCTCAGTGCGGCGGTTATGGGAGATATCAGGTTTTTATGACCTACTCTTATTTCAGCCTCTTTTTTATTCCCATCATAAAATGGAACCGGCATTATTACGTTCAGATGTCATGCTGCAGTACCGTCTATGAACTGGATCAGGAGGTTGGAAGGCGTCTGGCGCATGGAGAACAGCCGGATATAACCGAAAAGGATTTAACGCTTGTGCAGGCTGGGCGCAGAGTGTCCGGATGGAACCGGAAACGGTGTGAAAACTGCGGGTATGAGACCGAAGAGGACTTTGAATACTGCCCGAAATGCGGAACGAAGCTTTAATAAGAGTCGGTTTATAAAACAGGTTTAGAGCTTTTAAGCCGTTTTTTCGGCTTCAAGCAATTAAAGATAAAGAGGGGCTTCCCAGTCAGCGGGAAGTCTTTTTTTGTAATTGAAAAGCGCCTCTATCACACAAAAAGCTGCCCGGACTTCCAGTAGATTCCTCTATCTGATTTACCATTTTCAGTGGTATAATACGTTTGAAATTTAATAATGTTTAAAAAGTTTCATGTAGTTGAAACTTTTTTGAATGTTGGTACGTCTAAAGGATAGATATAAGAAAAAGGACAGAAAAAAGACAAGAGGTAACCGAATGAAAAGAGTACATATGAAAATTAAGGCGCTGATGCTGGCGCTTCTGGTGTTTACAGGCACCATCCAGGCTCCGGTGCAGGCGATTATTGCCCGGGCGGAAGAGCCTGTAAAAATAAGCTATCAGGCGTTTAATAACCCTACTGCATGGAGTGATAAGCAGGCAGACGATTCGCCGTATACAGCTCCGGAGGGAACCTACATGACCGGATTTCAGGCTGAATTACTGAATCAGCCGCAGAGCGTCACCGGAGGTCTGACATATCAGGTGGAGGTGGGCGGCACCGGCTGGACGGAATGGACGGCGGGAAGTGTCATGGCCGGCCGTACAGAGGGAGATGCTCCGCTTACTGCATTCCGGGCGAGGCTGACCGACGGACTGAGCAGTCTGTATGACGTCTGCTATACGGTCCAGCAGAATGGAGCGTGGACTCCCTGGGTGAGAAACGACGAGGGGACAGCCGGTCAGGAGGGAAGCGGACTTAAAATAACGGGAATACGCATGACGATTGTCACAAAGGGCTCGGCGATACCTGGCGAAAAAGCAGCCGTACAGGGCATTGACCCAAACCGCCCTATGATAGCGCTGACATTCGACGACGGCCCTCACGCACCTGTCACCAACCGGATTCTGGACAGCCTGGAAGCGAACGGAGGACGGGCCACCTTCTTCATGGTGGGAAACCGTGTAACAGGAAAGGCAAATAAGGCGGCGGTAGCGAGGATGGCCGCACTGGGATGTGAAGTAGCCAATCATACGTATGAACATAAAGCAATCACAAAACTGGGAGCAGAGGGAATTAAGTCACAGCTGGCACGAGCCAATGACAGCATACGTCTGGCAGGCGGTGTATCCCCTGTGCTCATGCGGCCGCCGGGCGGAGCGAAGAGCGACGCAGCCATGAAGACCGTCGGTTCCATGGGGATGTCTGCAGTGCTGTGGTCCATCGACACCCTGGACTGGAAGACGAAAAATAAGCAGAAGACCATCGATGCGGTCATCGGCCATGTAAAAGACGGAGATATCGTGCTGATGCACGATTTGTACGGAACAACCGCGGACGCCGCAGAGGTTATCATTCCAAAGCTGAAGGAAATGGAATTCCAGCTGGTGACAGTGAGCGAGCTGGCCAGCTACAGAGGCGGTATCCAGCCTGGGAAGGTGTACAGCAGATTCCGGCCATAATCGGCTGCACCGCCTGTTTTTTATCTGGATTCAACACATGGATAAAGGAGTTGACGTGCAAGGAAAAGGCAGAGTATAATATTCAGGAGATAACGGAAATGTAGAAAGAATTGCAGGAGATCAGGATGAACGGTCATTTTATTGTTAACTTTTTTAAAAGTGCGGCAGCGACAGTTGTTTTTGTGGTATTTTTCTTCTTTTCCATAGTTATGTTTCTGATAAGCCGCCCGGTTTCTGCGATACTTTTCCTGGTTATTGGGGCTGTATTTGGATATGTTGCCCTGATAAATGGAATGACTGTCAATGTGGATGAGAATGGGATCAGCAAGTCTTTGTTCGGTTTTGTGACCATGAAATTCAATTGGGAGGATGTTGCGGAGATTGGAGTATGCGGTACAAAGGTTTTTAATAAAAATCATAAGGATAGAGTTGGAACATTGTACGTCTATGTTTCTCCCAGTCTTTTATCGGAACAGGATCGTTTTGATATGATTTTAAAATGGCCTCCAAAGGACAAAATTTATTTCGTCTTTAAACAAAAGCATCTGGAATTAATTCAGATGGTATCGGGTCTAAAAACAGAGGCATATAATACAGGAGATTTAACGGTATAATTGATATAGTAAGAGGCTGTCGCCCGGCTAAGTGTCTTAGCCGCAGTGGCAGCCTCTTTTTCTTTTGATATAATTACAGTCCATTGTACGATACCGCATTTCTGCCGGCTCCGGTCACTGTCGGGTACCACGGACTAAGTCGGCCGGGATGTGAAGCTGAGCCGGGTCCGCCTCGACCGCTGCGCGGCAGTGGGCAGACAATCGCGCGGCCAGTTCTTCTATGACAGAGGCATATGCCGGGTCCCCGGCCATATTATAGTCCTCTGCCGGGTATTTTTTGCAGTCAACGAAGAAAATATCTTCCTGCTCTCTGGAGGGGCGGAGGCCATCTATCCGCATATTCATATCCAGACGGAACTGTCCCAGACGGATACAGGCACGGCGGGGCCACCCGTGTCCGCCAGGCAGGCGGCCGAGCTGGCGGGCAGGAAAGGCACAACTGTCAGTTTCTCCATAGCCGATCGTGGCATATACAGGCTGAGAGGTGCTGTCTTCAAAAAGATTGCGGCCCTTAAACTG
This sequence comes from Hungatella sp., assembly GCF_046966825.1. Lineage (NCBI taxonomy): Bacteria > Bacillati > Bacillota > Clostridia > Lachnospirales > Lachnospiraceae > Hungatella > Hungatella sp. The sequence continues at coordinate 72,480 of NZ_JBKVCZ010000001.1, forward strand.
CGGCGGCGCCTCTATTCCGATTAGAGAAAAGAGCGTACGTGGAATGTCGATATTTGAACAGAGGGAGGTGATCCGCCGTCCCTTTTTTGGTTCCATAGGATCGGTAATGATTAAGGGGACTGCCTGGCTCGCTCGCTGGAAAATGTGTTTCCCAAGTCCGCAGCATTCTCCGCGAAGAGCACCATGGTCAGCTCCCACTATGAGGATGGTATGACTTAGCTCGTCCCGGCTCTGCAATAAATTGATGACTTTTCCAATTTCATCGTCAATCCAGCATACCATGCCATAGTAATAAGCTTTGATTGTTCTCAATTCCTCTTTCGATAAAGTTTCCAATCCGATCGTATGTGCAAATGCCTGCTCGAATTCGCTGAGATGAGCGATTTCAGGCAGTTCACTGTCAAATGGATAATCCCTGTAAATGGTTTCATAGCCTCGTTTGAGTATGACTGGAGAGTGAGGCTGAGTGTAGGAAATGCGCAGAAAGTAAGGCTCCGACTGACAAGACAGCCACTCCAGCGCATTTTCTGTCACTTTTTCAGGAAAGTACTCCCTGCCTTCTGGATACAGGCTGGCCGCATTGAAGGAAAGTCCGCTCCGCGGCGATATTTTTTTCAGATTCTGCCTCTCGGTATACGTAAGTCCCAGCCCCATGCCGCTGCCTTCCGGGTTGTCCGTCTCAAAGGGGGTAAGCCCAGGCGGGAGATGCGTTTTTCCAAAGTTGGCAGTATGGTATCCAGCCTTTCGCAGTACCTCGGGAAATGTAATGACCGGAGCAGGAAGGGTAAATGTGGAGACTGCCGCCTCGTTATTGTATACACCAGTGTCCTCAGGATAAAGACCTGTCATGAGGCTTGTTCTTGATGGAACACAAACGGGAGAGTTGCAGAAACAGTTTTCAAAAAGATAACCTCTCCGGGCGATCGCGTCAATATTAGGCGTACGCATGGGGCCTGCCGGGTTCCCATAGCAGCCTAAGGCATCCTGGCGCAGCTCATCACAGAAAAAATAAACAATATTTTTCATAAAAGTTCCTCCTTCTGTATAGTTATACGTATAAACGGTGCATAAAGAACACAGCCGCTAAAAAACGGCTGGATCTGTGGGTTCTATCACTGGTTGAAGCGTTAATTTACGGACACCATTTTTGCTGTCGATAATATTCAGTAATGACCTTGCGGATTCAAATCCCGCATCATAATGAGGAAAATGATAGGAAATCGACCTCTCATACCAGTGGGCCGTTTCTTCGGACTGCAGTAAAAGGTGTTGATCGTGAAGCTTTTGGGACACTGATTGCTGAACCTCCCTGGAACTGCAGATAAAGCAGGTGTCCAGAGAAACAGAGTTGACAAGGTTTTTAACGACCTGAATGTTTGCGCGCTCTACTTCAAAGAACTTATTATCCTTAGAATAGGTACTGGAGTTGACGTCTATCCCTTCGATGGGGAAAATCTCAAACTGCAGATCGTCGTGTCCTACCATGACTGCACGGAACCCTCTTTCCCTGGCCGTCTCCTTCGCATTGGTATAGTTGGGCCGTATATAAATAAACTTCTTAAAGCCTTTGTTTAAGAGATAGTCAGCCCGGAGATAGGAGGAGGCAAAATAATCATAAGTAATACTGTTAATAGCGGAATCCTCAGCCATGCAGTCAATCGTTGAAAACGGAATATTATATGCTTTAATCTGTTCAAGCGCCTCGGGAGAGACGTCACTGTGGTTGGAAGATACGTAGATTATTCCATCGGTGAGTGTGTTCATGCAGGCGTCAATGTAGTTGAAGGTGTTGCCGCATCTCTGATCATTGCACAATAAAATGCTGTATCCCTTCGGCTCCAGATAGGATCGGATTCCCTGCATGGCATTATAATACCGGGGGGCGTTTAAGGTGGTGGCCAGACGCACCGCAATACAGTAGGATCGACTGTTTTTTAAGCGTTTGGCCGCACTGTTTGGGATGTAATTAAGTTCGGTCACAGCGTCAAGCACACGTTTCCTTGTGCTTTCCGAAATAGATTTTCCTGGTGTGTCATTCAGGACATAGGAGACGGTTGCCTGGGACACATTTGCCCGCTGCGCAATGTCTTTGCTTGTTATTTTATTTTTCATATTAAAATTCCTTACAGATAAAATTCAGTTTGGTTAACTTAAAGTATAAAAAAGGTATATACGAATAAACTAACAACATTATTATAACAAATAAAAAAATGAACATATATGTTAAAAGTACACAAAAATATAACGATTTATTTGACTAATATGACCGATTGACGAATAAATGTAGACGTTGTATTATGGTTATACGAATAAATAAACGAAGGAGGAAAACACTTGGAAAAGAGGCCGAACTTTTTATTTCTGTTCAGTGATCAGCATCGGGGCGACTGGATGCCATATGACAAAGAGATAAAAAGAAAACTTGGTGTGGAAGATTTAGAACTAAAGATGCCAAATATACGCAGTCTTATGGATCACGGTACCGCGTTTACCGAGGCAGTGTCTCCGGCGCCGCTGTGTGCACCGGCGCGGGCGTGTCTTGCGGCGGGAAAACGTTATAAAAACTGCCGTGTGTATTCCAATAACACGAACTATGACGCAGGGCTGGAAACATTTTATGGGAAGCTTAAGAATCATGGTTACTACGTAAGCGGCGTTGGCAAGTTTGATTTAAATAAGGCAGATCTGGAATGGGGGAATGGATATCATCCGCTGCTTCAGCAGATTGGTTTTTCTGATGCCGCTGACAGCGAAGGAAAGATGGATACCGTGTGGGCCGCATTAAAGGATCAGCCGGGCCCCTACGGCAGAATGCTGAAGGAGAGGGGATGGCTGGATAGGCATGTGGAGGATATGATACACCGGGGCGGGAATACGTACCCGACACCTCTTCCTGATGAACTCTATGCGGATAACTGGATCACCCGGGAGAGCCTGGAGATGATAAAGGGGCTTCCCAGAGAAAGACCCTGGTTTTTGCAGGTAAACTTCTCCGGCCCTCATGACCCGTGGGACATTACGGAAAGCATGAAAAACGCAGTCTCGGACCGTTCCTTTCCCGATGCGCCGGGATGCACCTTTTGCGGAGACAATCAAAAGGTACGGCAAAATTACGCAGCCATGATTGAGAATATCGATCGCTGTATCGGCGAAATTCTGGAAGCTGTGAAGGCGCGCGGCGACTGGGAAAATACGATTGTGGTTTACGGATCGGACCACGGAGAAATGATGGGGGATCATAATCTGTATGGAAAATCAAAGCCGGAACAGGGATCTGTACATATACCACTTGTAATTGACGCTTCCCGGTTTGGGGGAAAGCGGGCTGTCTGCAATGAAAAGCCAGTGGAGCTTCAGGATCTGGCGGCGACATTTCTCGATTATGCGGGACTTCCGGTGGAGGAAAGTCTGGAATCTCTTTCTTTAAAGCCGGTATTGAACGGAACAGAACCTTATGTCAGGAAATATGGCATCTCTGAGCTCATTAATCCCGATCCCAAGGGACTGATAAAAAGCTTTGGAACCATAACGGATGGGGAGTATAAGCTCATTATGAAAGTCGGAGAGCCGGAGCGGTTATATAATTTAAGCACAGATCCCTTCGAAATGCATGATCTTGCGGCCAGCAGACCAGAGGAAGTAAAACGGTTAAAACTGGCATTTGGACAGCGCGGAGAAAAGCTGGATCCGGCTATTGAACTTTATGTAAAATCATTTCACGCGAGAGGATAGGAGGCGATCCTGATGAAGGCCATTATGGTGATGTTTGACTCTCTCAACCGCAATTTTCTGCCGCCCTACGGCTGTCCGGAGGTATATGCCCCTAATTTTGTCAGACTGGCGGAGCGGACAGTTACCTTCCGTTCGGCATACGCCGGAAGTCTTCCGTGTATGCCGGCCCGCCGGGAACTGCATACTGGAAGACTGAACTTTCTGCACAGAGGCTGGTCGCCATTAGAGCCATTCGACGATTCTATGCCGGAATTGTTAAGCCATGCAGGCGTCCATACGCATCTGGTCAGCGATCATGGTCATTACTGGGAGGACGGCGGAGCGACATACCACACGAGATATTCCACCTGGGAATGTATTCGCGGACAGGAAGGCGATCCATGGAAAGGAAATCTTTCTCCCGACATACAGGCTGATACCATGATACCGGGGAGCAATCCGGAGATAGAAAAATTTAAGCAGAGACTGTATAAGCAGGACGCGGTGAACCGCATATACAGAGCAGATAAAGAAAATAGCTGTCAGAAACTGACCTTTGACCGGGGCCTGGAATTTATTGAGACGAATCAAGGGTATGACAACTGGTTTCTTCAGATAGAGTCCTTCGATCCGCACGAACCATTTTATTCCTTTGAAGAATACTTAAAGCAGTACGAAAAACCAGCCCTGGACAGAGACTTGGACTGGCCTCCCTACGACCGTGTTCATCAGACGGAGGAGGAGATCGCTTACATTCGGGCAAAATACATGGCAATGATCTCCATGTGTGATGAGAATCTTGGAAGGGTGCTGGATATGATGGACCGGTACGATCTGTGGAAGGACACTATGCTGATCGTCAACACGGATCACGGTTTTCTCCTGGGCGAACACGGCTGGTGGGCTAAAAATATCATGCCATGTTACCAGGAGATCGTCAATATTCCTCTGTTCATATGGGATCCGAGGTACGGTAAAAGAGGGGAATACCGCGACAGTCTGGTACAGACGATCGATATGGCCCCCACACTTCTGGAGTATTTCGGATGTGATCAGCCGAAGGATATGACCGGAAAAGCGCTTGGGGATACCATTTTGGAGGATCGGCCGGTCCGCGAATTTGCGCTGTTTGGCTATCACGGAAACCAGCTGAATATCACGGACGGAAGGTACGTCTATATGAGGGCCGCTGTTCATCCGGAGATCCGGCTGTATGAATATACGCTGATGCCAAACCGTATGAACTGCAGGATGGGAGCGGAACTGGAACAGGCCTCCCTGGCACAGCCATTTGGTTTTACAAAAAATATGCCGGTGTTAAAAATTCCTGCTTCAGAGGGAACGGATGCCGTAACCCGGACGTATGGAACCCAGCTGTTTGATCTGCAGGAAGATCCAGGACAGCAGCAGCCCATAAAAGATGAAGCGCAGGAAAAAAGGCTGCGTCTGGCCATGAAACAGCTGTTGGAAGTAAATGAAGCCCCCGGGGAGCTGCTTAAGCGCATGGGGCTGTAGAATCTGTTAATAAATTAAAAAAGGAGAAGATTTATTATGAAGAAAAGCATATCGAAAGCAGTGTGTGCATTGTTGACCGGCTGTATGGTCATCGGTTCTCTTGTGGGATGCGGGGGCAGTAAAGACAGCGGAGGAAGTGCTGTAGCGGCAAATCCAACAGAGAGTGCTGCGGCGTCCGGTCCGATCACGGGCATTAAGATCGGAACATCAGAAAGCTGGGAGACTTTGACTCCGTTTCGTACCACGCAGAGCCAGTATGCGTCTATGGTCAGGCTGATCTATGACCGCCTGGCGTATCAGACAGCGGATAACGAGTACATTCCTCAGGTGGCAAAAAGCTGGGAGGTAGATGATGACGGTGTTACATGGAATGTAGAGATTTACGATTACGTAGAAGATTCAGAAGGAAACCATATCACGGCCAGCGATATCGTGTGGATGCTGGAGGAATCCATGAAACAGGGACTGAAGCCCTGCTTTAACAAAATTGCCAGTGTTGAACAGACCGGGGATTATACGTTCAAGGTGGTTATGAAACAGGATATTGTAAATTCCTTTGAACTCGTTCTGGTAAGTACTTACGTGGTATCTCAGAAGGCATATGAGGCGAGCGAGGATGGGTTTGCTACAAAGATTGTCTCGACTTCTCCGTATACAGTCACGGATTTTGTATCCGGCTCTCATATTACATTTAAGAAGAGAGACAGCTACTGGCAAAAACCAGAATTGATTGACCCGGTTCTGGCAGCAAATCTCGAAGAGATTACATATACCATCATTAAGGAAGCTTCACAACAGCAGGTTGCTTTAGAGACAGGAACCGTCGATGCATTTGAAGGGATCAGTGCAAGTATTGTCCCGGCATTTGAAGGGAACAACGCTTTTCACATCGAACAGCTGCCAAGCAGCAACGGAACCCAGCTGTTTTTCTCCGGAGATAAGAGCAGAATAATAGCTGATGATGAGAATCTTAGCCGCGCAATCTGCTACGCCATCGATGCGGAAGGAATTATCTCCGGTGTGTATAATGGCTATGCGAAGCCGATGCATGACGCGGCGGTGGAAAGTGTCGTTGGGTATCTGGATAAATGGAATGACGAGGAATATTTCCCTTATGATGTTGAGAAGGCAAAGGAATACCTGGCTCAGTCCAGCTATAATGGCGAGGAGCTGGAGCTGCTCTGTATGTCTGATTCCACCACACAGCGTGTGGCGCAGATGATTCAAAACTATCTGCTCGCAATCAACGTGAAGCTGAAACTGAATATTGTGGATTCAGCCCTTTTCTCCGCCTCCCGTTTTGACGGCGCTCAGTATGACATGATTATTATCAGTGCCGGAGCCGGTTCCCTGCCAGCCTTCTGGTCTAACCGTTTCGACAGCACCGCATATGAAAAAGGTGATGGTACAGCCCGCCGCGATGAGGTTCTTACGGAGATGCTGTACTCTACATGGTCCAATTCAGGATTTACAGAGGAGAATATCGATGCGGTACACCGGTATATTAAGGATCACGTATACGCATACGGCATTTGTCTCCCGACAATCAGTACCATCTACAGCAGTAAAATTGTTTTGACAGAGAGCGTAAATCTTCCGTCGGGTAATATTGATTTTGTAGCCAGTGTAAAACAATAATGGAAAGCAGCAGACAGAGGCATTTTATGATGGAAGAAAGGGGTTCATAATGGCAAGGTACATTTTAAAAAGATTACTCTGGATGATTCCAATTGTTCTGGGAGTGGCAGTCATTGTATTTACACTGATGTCCTTCTGCCCGGGGGATCCGGCTGCAATTATACTTGGCTCCTCGGCGACTGAAGCAGATCTGGAGGCCATGCGTGAGGAGCTTGGGTTAAACCATTCCTATCTTGTGAGGCTGGGAACATTTTTAAGTGATACGTTTATTCATTTTGATCTTGGAAAATCGTGGATTACGCAGACAAGTATCAGCGCAGCCATCGCAGAGCGGCTGCCGAGAACCATGATGCTGACCATAGCCACCCTGGGGCTCTCGATTCTGATCGGAATTCCTCTCGGAATTATGGCGGCTATTAATCAGGGGAAATGGAAGGACAACTTCTGCATGGGATTTGCACTGCTTGGCGTCTCGATTCCGGATTTCTGGCTGGCACTTCTGCTGATTATCCTGTTTTCCGTAAAACTGGGGTGGCTGCCCGCTATGGGAATTGGCGGAGTTAAATACTATATTCTTCCTGCACTGGCAGGATGCATGGGAGGAATCGCCACCCTTGCCCGTCAGACCCGTTCCAGTATGCTGGATGTGATTCGCGCAGACTACATCACGACAGCGAGGGCGAAGGGCGTGCCGGAGTTTCGCGTGATTACAGGCCATGCGTTAAAAAATGCCATGATACCGATTATCACAATTATTGGTACCCATTTTGGAAAAATGCTGGGCGGTGCCATGGTAATTGAAACAATCTTCTCTATTCCGGGAATGGGGTCTTATATCGTTACAGGAGTAAATTCCAGGGATTATCCGGTTGTACAGGTCGCGGCTATCTTTTTGGCGATTGTATTTAGTATCTGCATGCTGGGAGTAGATTTAATCTATGCAGCGGTAGATCCGAGAATTAAGGCACAGTATGGAAGAAAGAAAAGGAAGGTGAAGGCAAATGACTGAAGCAGCGGCTGTTCAGACAAAGGTCAGGGTCAGAAAGAACTCTGAATTTATGCGGATTTTAAAGCAGTTAAGCTACAATAAGCTGGCCATGTTTGGAGCCATTGTGTTTGTGGCGGAGCTGATGCTTGTCCTTTTTGCCCCGCTGATCGCTCCGTATGGTTACGCGGACATGGACATGACGGTCGTTTCTCAGGGACCGTCGCTGTCCCATTTATGCGGAACCGATGATCTGGGAAGAGATATTTTCAGCCGGCTTCTGTACGGCGGACGCTATTCCATAACCATGGGAATTTTCAGCATCGGGATCTCTGCGACGCTGGGGGTTATCATTGGATCTATCGCCGGTTATTTTGGCGGGCAGGCGGATAATATTATTATGAGAGTACTCGATGTGATTCAGTCACTGCCTGGTATGCTGCTCACGATCGTAATTTCTGCGGTACTTGGCTCCGGTTATTTAAACACGATTCTGGCGCTGTCTGTAAATGGTATACCGGGACAGGCCAGGATGCTGCGGGCCCAGATGCTGCGGGTCAGAGACAGCGAATACATAGAAGCAGCCAGGTCTATCAACTGCAGCAGAGTCCGAATTATTGTAAAACATTTGATTCCCAACTCATTTTCACCGCTGATTGTCCAGGCTACCATGGGTGTGGCAAATATGATTATTATGGCAGCTGGCTTAAGCTTTATCGGTCTTGGAGTACAGCCTCCGGCTCCGGAATGGGGAGCCATGCTTTCCAGCTCCAGACAATTTATCAGGTCCAGCCCGCATATGGTAATCTTCCCAGGACTTGCAATTGCGATTACAATTCTTTCCCTTAACTTAATGGGAGATGGCCTTCGCGATGCACTGGATCCCAAACTGAAACGTTAAGGAAATGGAGGAACAAAGCGTATGTCGGAAGTAATGAGTCAAAGAAAGCCATTTCTGGAAGTAAAAGATCTTGTTGTGGAATATTTTACGAAAGAACAGACGGTTCATGCCGTAAATGGTGTTTCGTTTCAATTGGAAAAGGGCAGAACACTGGGGCTGGTAGGAGAAACGGGGGCCGGAAAAACCTCTATAGCAAAATCAATCCTGCGGATTCTGCCGGATGTAGGCGCCCGGATTGCCGGAGGTGAAGTGTGGCTGGAAGGCGAAAATCTCACCGGATTATCAGAAGAAAAGATGAGAAGTATCCGCGGTAAAAAAATATCGATGATTTTTCAGGATCCAATGACCGCGTTAAATCCGGTTCAGCGGGTGGGGGATCAGATCGCGGAGGTCGTGTCCTTACATAACAGCGGAACCAAAGAAAGCTTTAAGAAACGGGCAGAGGATATGCTTGAGATGGTAGGGATCCCCAGGGAACGTTACCAGGATTATCCCCATCAGTTCTCCGGGGGGATGAAGCAGAGAGTGGTGATTGCGATTGCCCTGGCCTGTAATCCCGAGCTTCTGCTTGCTGATGAGCCGACGACGGCACTGGATGTGACGATTCAGGCCCAGGTGCTTAAACTGATTGGCCAGTTAAAGGAGCAGATTCATACATCCATGATACTGATTACACATGATATGGGTGTGGTGGCCACTCACTGCGATGAGGTCGCTGTAGTCTATGGAGGAAATATCATAGAGTACGGCAGCAGGGAGCAGATTTTCGACCATCCGTCTCACCCGTATACCATCGGCCTGTTTGGTGCCATCCCCAATATGAATGAGGATGAAGAGTGGCTGCATCCCATCGATGGCCTCCCGCCGGATCCGGCAAATTTACCGGAGGGCTGCTCGTTCCATCCCCGCTGTAAATACGCCACGGAGGAGTGCAGACACGGGGTGACGGGGATGCAGACAACCTCGGATGGACATGAGTGTCGCTGCTGTCATGTGGATACGGTTTTGAGAGGGGAGGCATAGGATGGAACCGGTTATTGAAGTGAAAAATTTAAAGAAATATTTTCCGACTGCTAACGGTATCCTGCATGCGGTGGACGATGTGTCACTTACCATACACAGAGGAAAAACGCTGGGAGTCGTAGGGGAATCCGGATGTGGGAAATCTACATTGGGAAGAACGATTATTCATTTACAGGAGCGTACAGCGGGACAGATCTTTTTGTCTGGAAAAGATATCTCTGACCTAAAAGGTAAAGAACTAACCAGAGCCCGTGAGAAGATGCAGATAATTTTTCAGGACCCATATTCTTCGCTTGATCCGCGAAAGACGGTGGATGCCACGATCCGTGAACCGTTGGTTGTCTCAAAAAGATACAAAAAAAATGAGATAGATGATGTGACTGCGGAACTGATGGAACTTGTTGGAATCGACAATCGGCTTAGAATGTCGTATCCTCATGAGCTGGACGGTGGGAGGAGACAGCGCGTGGGAATTGCCCGTGCACTCGCCTTAAATCCTGATTTTGTCGTGTGTGATGAGCCTGTTTCCGCGCTGGATGTTTCCATTCAGGCCCAAGTCTTAAATCTGCTGAAAAAGCTTCAGCAGCAGAAAGGGCTGACCTATATGTTTGTTACCCATAATCTGTCAGTAGTAAAACATATATCCGATGATATCTGTGTGATGTACCTCGGACAGGTAGTGGAGCTCTGCCCGTCAAAAGAACTGTTTAAGAGTCCGCTGCATCCCTATACGAAAGCGCTGCTTTCAGCAATTCCCTCCGTAGACATTCACAATCCAAATAAACCCGAGATTCTGAAGGGGGAGCTGTCCTCCCCGATTAATCCGAAGCCAGGGTGCCGATTCGCAACCAGGTGCCGATATGCTGCGGAGGCGTGCAGACAGCCTCAGAAGATGGAGGAGGTTACTCCCGGACACTTTGTGACATGCTGCAGAGTAAAGGAAGTGCAGAAGTGATGCCTGTGTACGTGGTATTTCTGGCTGTCAGCTTTCTCGCTTCCATTGTGGGAGCCGTCTGCGGTATTGGCGGTGGTGTGATTATAAAACCCGTACTGGATGCCTTTGGAGTGCTTGATGTATCAGCGATCAGCTTCCTTTCGGGCTGCACGGTCCTCGCCATGAGCCTGTATTCCGTGGGACGCAATAAGATAGCAGGTACATTGTCCGTGGACATGTCGACAGGAACGCCTCTGGCAGCAGGTGCGGCTGTTGGGGGCGTTGTGGGGAAATATATGTTTCAGGCAGTCCGGCAGATGTTTGAAAATCAGAATACTGTGGGTGCGGTGCAGGCAGCCTGTCTGATGATTTTGACATTGGGAACTTTGATCTATACGCTGAAAAAGAGTTGTATTAAGACACATCATTTAAAAAATGTTCCGGCCTGTCTGGCGATCGGCCTGTTTTTAGGTATTTTATCGTCTTTTCTCGGAATTGGGGGCGGACCCATCAATCTGGTAATTCTGTTTTACTTTTTTTCCATGACCACGAAAGTGGCTGCACAGAATTCACTCTATATAATTCTGTTCTCCCAGGTAACAAGCCTAGTCGTATCTGTTTTTACCGGAACGATGCCGTCGGTGGAATGGGGGATACTGGCCGGTATGGTGGTCTGCGGCGTCCTGGGCGGTATTACCGGGCGCTGGTTTAATAAAAGGATGAACGACCGGATGGTCGATAAGCTGTTTATGATTCTTATGGTGATGATTATCTTTATAAATATCTATAATATTTTCTATTATGCATAATGGAAAATGCGTTGTAGAACCGCCGGAAATACAGTATAATTAATACGCCCGGCTCATCTGCACCGACAACACGCAGCGCCGGTAAATCCCCCGAAACTGTTCCGACACAGTTTTGGTATCAAGGAAAGACGGGTATCTGCTATGGCGTTTAAGACAAAGAAAGATTTAATTAAGTACTGTCTGACTTATCCGGATGTTTACGAGGACTATCCGTTTCACGATACGGAATGGGCTGTGATCCGGCACAGGAAGAATAAAAAGGTATTTGCATGGATCTATACGCGTGAGGAAAAGACCTGTGTGAATGTAAAATGTGATCCCGAATGGACTGAATTCTGGAGAAATGCATTTCCGGGCGTTCTGCCCGGGTACCATCTTAATAAGAAGTACTGGAATACGATTTTACTGGATGGTACGGTCCCGGATCCGGATATAAAAAGGATGATTGGCGAGAGCTTTGATCTGACAATGGAAAAGCGATGAGGCAGGCAGACCCTGTATCATCGCTTTTTTATGTATTTGGATTCGGTCAAAGTAAAGTGCATGGAATTCAGATGCCGATATAGCGTATATTTTGGTGTTTTTTCTCCACTTAACAAGGTTAAATGTTGCCTGATTTGGGATTGGATATTTATGTTTCATGCTTTAATTTTAAAATCGACCTTTTGACACCCTAATCGTATTTGGAAAGTACTTCTATTACATAAATAGCCCTCCGGGCAGGATGCGCACTTCGCGCCAGGGAAATATGGTTGCCGGAGCTCGCTTTTCATTGCTGAAATGCCTCATCCCGCCGCTCCCGGCTTTTGAATATGAAAATATTACACCCTTTTAGAAATTTAGTCTCTGTTTTTTCCATATAAGCGATGGTAGAATTTAACTATCAAATAAAAAGCGCGCGCAGAGAGTTGAATATAAGACAAAACAGGGAGGTTTCAATCATGAAGCATAAATTAGTATCGGTGGTACTGGCGGCGGCCATGCTGGCCTCGTCTTTAACGGGCTGTGGTTCCAAAGCGGAGACAACGGCAAAAAATGACAGCGGCGCCATTACATTAAAAGTATTCTCGAACCTGCCGGACAGAAAAAATGGTCAGGGCCTGGTGGAACAGATGATTATCGATAACTACATGAAGGAAAATACGAATGTGAAAATCGAAGTGGAAGCTCTGGACGAAGAAGCGTATAAGACGAAGTTCAAGGCATACTCCATGGAAGGCATGCCGGATGTCGTCAGTATCTGGGGACAGCCGTCCTTCCTGGACGAGGTGCTGGATGCGGGAGTGCTTGCTGAGTTAAATGAGGCAGATTATGCGGATTACGGCTTTATCTCCGGTTCCCTGGAAGGCTTTAAGAAAGATGGAAAGCTGTATGGCCTTCCCAGAAATACAGACGTGGCCGGCTTCTATTATAATGAGAAAATGTTTAAGGATAACGGCTGGGATGTACCCGCAACGTATGATGAATTATTAGACCTGGCTCAGAAAATCAGCGGCGCGGGGATTACACCGCTGGCCATGGACGGCGGAGACGGCTGGCCGATGGCAATCTATCTGTCTGATATCCTCTTTAAACTGACCGGCGACTATACGGGCATTGTCAGCAACGCAGTGAGCACAGGGGACTTTACGGACCCGGCATTCAAACAGGCGACAGAGATTTTAAAAGAGACGGCGGACGCCGGCCTGTTCCAGAATGGTTACGATTCCCAGGATTACGGAACGGCCATGAACTTGTTTACCAACGGCCAGGCGGCCATGTTCTACATGGGAAGCTGGGAGGCTTCCATGGCCATGAACGAAGACATCCCGGAAGAGGTCAGAACCAATATCAGAGTCTTCACCATGCCGACGATTGCCGGCGGAAAAGGTGCGGCTACAGATATTGCGGCGTGGAACGGCGGCGGTTATGCGGTGTCTGCGAAATCTGAGGTAAAAGAAGAGGCGATCAAATTCTTAAACTATATGTATCAGCCGGATAAGTTATCCAAGTATGGCTGGGAGAACGGCGTAGGCATGTCGGCCCAGGATCAGACCAGCTACATGAGCGGGAAAGAGACGAAGCTTCAGATGCAGTTCGTAGAAGCAGTAAACGGGGCCTCCAGAGTATCCGGGACACCGGTCAATGACTGCGGCCCTTCCGCATTCAAGACCAGTATTGAAAGTGAAATCCAGAGCGTTTCCAACGGCACAATCACCGTGGATGAGTTCCTTTCTAAAATCGGCGAAGCATGCAAATAACGAACAGAGAAAAAGTGTAAGCTGATTACGGCCGCCGGAGAACAAACCGGCGGCCGTAATTTTCAGAAAGGGGAAGTTTATGAAAAAATTATACAGCAACAAACTGGTCATCCTGAGCCTTGTCCTTCCGGGCCTGCTGCTGTTCGTGTTTGCGATTCTGGCCCCCATTTGCCTCAGTGTCTATTACGGATTTACAGACTACTCCGGAATGGGTTCCTACAATTATATCGGACTGGAGAATTATCACAGACTGATGAAGGATCAGGTTTTCTGGACCTCCCTCAAGAATTCGCTCCTCTTAGCCATCGGCTTTATCTGCATTCAGCATCCGCTGGCGCTGATCGTGGCGGCAGTGCTGGATAAGTTGGGAGGACGGGGAGAAGGTTTTTTCCGCTGCGTGTACTTTGTGCCCAATGTTATCTCCGTAGCGGTTATCGCATACCTGTGGAAATTTATCTATAATCCCGATTTTGGCCTGTTAAATAATATCATCAAGCTGTTCGGCGGAGACGGCGGAATCAACTGGCTCAGCCAGGGCAGGGCCATCTGGTCGGTACTGATCGTGCTGATCTGGCATGGATTTGGATGGGGAATGTTAATTTACTACACGGGAATCAAAAATATAGACCCCACCCTGTATGAGGCGGCGGCCATTGACGGGGCCAATCAGAAAACCACATTCCTGAGGATCACCCTTCCGCTGATGAAGCCGGTGATTCAGGTAAATGTGACCATGGCGGTCATATCCGCATTAAAACAGATGGAGACCGTGTACCTGCTTACCAACGGCGGGCCCGGCAACAGCACGCAGTTTGCTGCGAATTACTTATATCAGCAGGCGTTTAAAGCGTTTAAGTATGGCTACGGTAATGCCATCGGCGTTATTTTCATCATCATCTGCCTGGTGGTTACCGTTTTACTGAACACCGTTTTCGCAGACCGCGATGAAGATGCCGGAAGGAAAAATGGATTGAGCAGAAGGAGGGCGAAATCATGAATCAAACGGATATAAGAACGTTTTCCTGGAAAAAACCGCTTCTTTGGGCGGTGCTGATTCTTGTGGCGGTCGTTCAGATCTTCCCCTTAATCTGGCTGGCAGATTTTTCCCTGGCAAGCAGCAATGAAATGTTTACCAGCGGACTTCTCGTAATCCCGAAGAAGATCCAGTGGGGGAATTATGTTAAAGCTTTTATAGATGGTCATTTTCTGTTATACTTAAAAAACAGTATCCTGATAAACGGACTGGCGGTCATCCTGGTGCTTCTCGTATCAATTATGGCAGGCTTCGCATGCCGCAGAATGAACTGGAAATTAAGGGGCCTTGTGAAGACGCTTCTGCTCATGGGGATGATGATTCCCATCCATGCGACCCTGCTTCCAAATTATAAGATATTCAATCAGCTGGGACTGACCGATACCATCTGGGCGCTGCTGATCCCGTACGTGGCATTTTCGCTTCCCCAGGGACTGTTTTTGATGTCCAGCTTCATGGAATCCATTCCGGTAGAGCTGGAGGAGGCGGCAGTCATGGACGGATGCGGGATCTACCGGATCGTTTTCCGGATAATCACGCCTATGATGAAATCATCCATTGCCACAGTGTCAATCATGACGTTTCTGAACAACTGGAATGAATTTATGATGGCCAGCACCTACTTGAGTTCCCCGAAATGGAAGACGCTTCCGTTCTCGGTTCTGGAGTTTACCGGCCAGTATTCATCCAATTACGCCGTGCAGTTTGCGGTTATGGCTCTGACAGCGGCGCCGGCAGTGATTGTATATATTCTGCTGAATAAACATATTACGAAAGGTGTGGTCATGGGAGCGGTCAAAGGCTAGCGCCGCCCGGAGTATTTACGCCGGGAGGCACCAGGCGCGCCCAGAAAAAAAGGCGGATAGTTTAACCGGTGAAACAAGCGGATCAAAATGATTATAAGGAAGTACGGCCATGAGGAAGATAAAACAGTGGGTAAATCAATTAAGTGTAAAAATGAAACTGATTTTTTATGGATATTTGATTATCACGCCGGTGTTGATTCTCATATGCGCCGTGCTTCTTTTTTATAACTATAATAAAGACCTGGAGAGCAGACTGGAAAATGACAGGAGCAGTGTCAATGCTCTGGCGGAAAGTATTTTTGTCCTGCAGTCCGATATTAAGGACTTCTCCACCTATTTCTGCATTAACGACGAGGTGCATGCCCTGCTGACCGCGAAAAATGCGGAGGAGCTGAACAAGAATGCAAAACTCTGGCTGGAGGAGGCGCCCATGCAGATCGTGCAGGACATGGTGGCGCTGAAAGGCCATATTAAAACCATTGGCATTTACCCGGAAAATGGGGTGCGCCCTTATCTGCGCTGTATGGATGCCAGCGCCTACGTGCCGGACCTGGAGACCGTTAAGAAGACGGAGGTTTACCGGGATACGCTGGACAGCGACAACGGGATCTTATGGCGGAGTGTGAGTAAATACGATAAAGAAACTTATAATACCAACCGTTCTGATAAGGTAGTCTTATATAGAGGAATCTTCGACCTGACTCAGAAGAAGACGCTGGGGTATATTGTCATCGGTGTCAGCCAGGAGGTCTTTCAGGAGCTGGGGGAGGGGATCCTTCACAGCGACAGGGAAGGCGTGCTGATTCTGGATAAATTCGGCGGTGAGCTCTCGAGAAGCGGCAGCATTCCAAAACAGGTGGCCGAATACTTAACGTCAGACGATTTTATAAAAGAGGACTACCGGGAACGCAAACACAACTTCACATTTGGAGATTATCAAGTGGTGTGCAGCCAGAAAGAGAAGAATTCCAGCATTGTTGTCAAGGTGGTGCCCCGGTACAGCAGGCAGATGCAGCTGACGGATATCGCCTATATGCCGATTACCCTGATGATCGGTGTTTTGCTGGGGCTTCTTCCCCTGCTCCTCATCATTTCCAATATCGTGACCAGGCCGTTAAAACGGGTCAGCGAGGCCATCGTCAAATTCTCAACCGGCGATTTTGACCAGCGGGTGGAGGTGGAAACGAGGGATGAAGTCGGAGAGGTTGCGGAATGCTTTAACAAAATGGTGGAAGACATCAAGTCACTGATTGACGAAAATTACGTCATTACTCTTCAGGAAAAAGAGAGCGAGCTGGCCGCACTTCAGGCTCAGATTAACCCGCATTTCCTGTATAATACGCTGGATTCCTTATACTGGCAGGCAACGGAAGCGGATAACGACGAAATTGCGGAAAGCATTCTGGCGCTGTCACAGCTGTTCCGTCTCGTTTTAAGCCAGGGGAAGAAGGAAGTCACGGTAGCCCAGGAGATTGAACTGGTCTCCAGGTACTTACAGATACAGAAGATGCGTTTTTCCAGGCGGCTTCACTATGAAATCAATGTGGCAGACGAGGTGAAGGCGGTATATATCCCCAAGCTGATCCTGCAGCCATTTGTGGAAAATGCCATTGTTCACGGGTTTGAAAATGTCAGCACCCCCTGTTATCTGACGGTAACCGGACGCCTGGATAAGGGAAAGATCCGGTTTGAGATAAAGGATACGGGAATCGGCATGCGCCAGGACCAGATCGACGATATCTGGGAGGAGGAGCCGGCTCAGTATGCCCGTCAGAGAATCGGGCGGTATGCCATTAAAAATATCAAAGAGCGTCTCGAACTCCGGTATCACGGTGATTTCGAACTGGAGATTCAGAGTGATGTGGGAAAGGGTACCAGAGTGATTCTCTGTATTCCTTTTGAGCCGCCACTCCACTAAGTTCGTGAAAGACCTCACTATACCCGATAAAGCGGGGCACGCTGAGTGGAGATGACATGTATCGCACGTAAGAGACCAAAATACGGTCTCTAAGTGCTTATAACGAGGAGGAACGGAAGTGTCGGTAAAGCTGTTGGTCGCAGATGACGAAGAAGTAATCCGCCGTGGTGTGGCGAAATATATCCGGCTCCATACGGACCGGTTTGACAAGATATATGAGGCTGAAAATGGCCAGGAGGCGATCGACCTGCTCTTAAAGTATCAGCCGGACATTCTGCTTCTTGATGTCCAGATGCCGCTGAAAAATGGCCTCGATGTGATGAAGGAAGCGGAGCGGGCGGGTCTGCATCCTATCGTAGTAATCTTAAGCGGATACGATGAGTTTAAATACGCGCAGCAGGCGCTGCGTTTCGGGGCAAAGGAATACTTACTAAAACCGGCGCGGGCCGCGGATATATTAAAGTGCTTAAACCGGCTGGTGGATGACAGCCTGGGGCTGGAAGAGCCGTGTGTCCAGGAAGAAGAGAACGGAACCAACCAGCTGGTAAAGCGGGCTAAAGAGTACATTGCCGAGCACTACATGGAAAATATCACGCTCAGCGACACCGCGGAGATCCTGGGAATAACCGGAGGCTATCTCTCCACGCTGTTCCAGAAAAGCCTCCAGTGCGGATTTATCGACTACCTCAATCGGGTGCGTATTGAAAGGGCATGCTGCTATCTGGAGCAGAATTACTTTAAGACGTATGAGATTGCATATAAAGTGGGGTTCCGGGATGAGAAGTATTTCTCTAAGGTGTTCAAGAAGGTGATGGGGATGTCGCCGAAGGAATATAGGATGTCGGTGGATTAGACAGCACTTGTACCATGAGGCGCTATAAAAAGCAGCGGAGAGCAGGAACGGCTTATGCCGTTTACTGCTTCCAACCGCTGCTATAAGATGAATTAAATCAGCCATGCTGGAATATACCAGTTTTTGTCATCAATCGGTATCATGTCTGCGGGCATGCATATGACAGCACCAGTTCCAATCGTCGTTTTCAAGTGGGAAGCACCAGAAAAAACATTCTCTTCGCTGGGTTCCTTTTCAATTGGAGACAGGACGGAGAAATTCTTAACGGCATCCTTTGGGGCAGACCCTTTTTTAATTTCTACAGGTGTGAGAATCCCATCCTGATAGATCAGCAGGTCAATTTCTTTTTTGTTGCTGTCCCGATAAAAGTAAAGGGGCGGCTGTTTTCCGGCGTTGATGTAGCTTTTATAAATCTCTGAAACAACCCAGGTTTCAAAGAACTGTCCAGCCATTGCGCCGCGTTCTAAGGTTTCGGGACTGCTCCACTTTGTTAGATGGGCACATAAACCAGTGTCCAGAAAGTACATTCTCGGTGCTTTAATAACCCGCTTTAAAGCATTGTTAGAGTATGGCTGTATCAGAGCTACTAAGCCGGAAGACACCAATATAGAAAGCCACTGCTTTGCTGTCGGCGCCGATACGCCAACTTCTCCGGCAATGGTTTCATAGTTTACATTGGTGGCAGTTCTTGCAGCAATTACAGACATAAAGTTTAAAAAGGCAGATTCATCGGCTACCTGTGTCAAATCCTTAATATCCCTGCTGATATAGGTTTCCAGATAAGATTCGTAATACTGCTCCAGATTAACAGCCTCATTTTCGTATAACCGGGGCATAGATCCTTTGAAAATCCTGGAATATACATCATAGATCATCATCGGTTCCATATCATCCATTCGTTTTATCAGCGTTGGAATATCCACCCGGAACGGAGGAAAATGATTTCCTGAAATCTCGCTGTTGGAGAGCCCTGCCATCCTGACTATTCCTGCCCGCCCGGCAAGGGATTCCGTGACTCTTTTCATCATATGAAAGGTCTGAGAGCCGGTAAGCCAAAAATCCCCCGGTCGCTTGTGACGATCTGCATAAATCTTAATGTAGTCAAACAGTTCCGTAGCATACTGTACCTCGTCAATCAGTACAGGCGGCTGATATCGCTGCAAAAACATTTCGGGGTCCCTTTTGGCAAATGCCCGAATGGTTGGGTTATCCAGAGATACAATTTTCCGCTCCTTTTCTGCCATACGGCTTAAAAGAGTAGTTTTACCCACCTGGCGTGGGCCTGTTACAATTAAAACAGGGAAGGTCTGACTGATATTTTTTATTGTGGGTTCAATCGTTCTCTCATAATACATAGTTTATCGTACCTCCTGATTGTAGTATATCCACCATATGGACTTTTATGCAGATCAAAAGTGTGATTTTATTTTTGCATAAATATATCTTGAAGTCAAGAGGTGTAAGTAGAAGTATCATCTATATTTCTTTGTTTCCCCTGTTGAGTTCCTTGACTGAAGAACGTTCAATAAAAGTGGTGTCCAGAAATATGTGACGGGGGGCGTCTCCAGGAGCATTCTTTTCGAGCAGATGATCCAATAGAAAACGGCTTATTTCGGTGCCAATGTACTGAATGTTATGTCCAATGGTTGTGATGTTTTCATATTGTGACAGCGGATTTTCATCGTAGGCGATAACACTTATATCATCAGGAATCTTATAATGCAGTTTTTTTAAGACAATCATAAGTGCCGTAAGAACATCCTGAGTAACGGCAATGATTGCGGTGGGCCTGTATTTTGTGATGGCATCTTCAATGATGGAAGCGGAATTTTCCAATGGAAGAGGCGATATATAATTACCTTCATACGAATCAATTCTATTAACTGCCAGAGTATGCAGTAACCCCTCTTTTCTGTCTTCTGTAGGGCAGATAAGCATAATATTTCGATGGCCTCTGTCGATCAGATATTGTGTCAGTTTGCTTGTAGCGGCGTAATCATTACACATGATAGAGTCGAATTGCTGATAGGCATTCCCGAGAACCTGAAGGGAATAGACATTTGAAGAATTCAGTAATTCAAGTACATCGGAATCTTCAAACAGCGGGGTGAAGGCAATGGCCTCTACACGTGCGGCAAGAAGCGTTTGCAGATTTTTTAAAAGGCTGCGTTCATAAGTGCTGTTAAATGATAGAATGACCTTATAGTTGAATTTTTCCAACTCTGTCGTGATTACGGCAGCAACCTGGTAGAAAACAGGATTAAAAATGTTGGTAATGACGAGACCAACGGTACGGGAACGGTTAGATTTTAAGCTACGGGCAACTGTATTGGGGATATATCCCAACTGTCTTGCGGCATCAAGAACTTTTCTTGCAGTGATATCTGTCACGGCATTGCTGTCGGAATATACTCTGGATACCGTCGCTACGGAAACGCCGGCCAATTTTGCAACATCTCTACTGGTTACCAAATTTACACCACCTTAGTTAAATTATCATAAGTAAAACATGCACATAAATAGTTTTGAGACAATGTGCACAAAATATATTGACAAAAGATGTCCGAAATGATATTATCTGAATATAAATTATACTATTAATTGGCTTTTTAGTAAAGAAAAAAACAAAAAAATATTAAAAAGTCTATTTTTTTTAGAAAAGTTGTATACGTTTACATTTGGCTGATTATTAAAATAGTCGATGAAAGGAGGAATAAATTATTTTTTTGGGAAAAAATGTAAACGTATACATTTAAAAACATATGACTAAAAGGAGAAGATATCTATGAAAAAAAGAATAGTGAGCAGTTTACTGGCAGTGGCAATGATAATGACCCTTCTCGGAGGCTGTGGTACGAAACAGGGGGAAACTACAAAGACGGAACCGGCTGTTGCAGAGACAGAAAAAACAGAAGGAAATACCGAGGCGGCTAAGGAATCGGAAGTTTTAGCAGATGGCTCGGAGGTAGAGTTGTCCTTCTGGTATCCAATCAGCCAGGAATCAGAAGCCAACTGGTATGCAATGATGGTTCAGAAATTTAATGAAGAGTATGCGGGTAAGATAAAGATACTTGAAACTGCCAATACACGGGGAGAGTCCTTTGCCTATGAGGATAAAGTCAGCGCAGCCGCTGCAACGAACAGCCTTCCGGATATTCTGATGGCAGATGGACCAAATGTGGCGAGCTACGCATACTCCAATATGTTTATTCCAATAGAAGATTATTTTACGGAAGAGGATATGAAAGATTTTCTTCCATCGACAATCGCTCAGGGAACATATGATGGCCATTTCTATGCAGTAGGCATGGGAGAGGGAATTATTAATATTTATTATAATAAGGATATGCTGGATGCAGCCGGTATTACAGCTCCTGAAAAGATTGAGGACGCCTGGACATGGGACGAGTATTATGATGTCTGCAAAAAGTTGACCAAAGATGGTATCTATGGGGGGAATTTTATTCAAGAGAAGAGCGGTGAATGGATTATTGTGGCATTCCAGCCATTTTTAGTTGCGAATGGGGCGCAACTGCTTTCTGATGATGGCAGCAAAGCGGAGGGGTATATAAATTCAGAGAAGGCCATCCAGACGGGTATCTATCTCCAGAAATTTGCAGATGAGGGATTGATCAATGTCGATCCTACAGCGACGGAGTTTCAGGAAGGCAAATGTGCAACCAAGCTGGCTGGAGCATGGATCATACCGACACTTGAACAGGCTGATTTTAATTGGGGTGTAACGTATATTCCTCAAAAAGAGGCCTATGCGGGAAGTACATCAGGAGGTTGGACAGTAGGCGTTACGCCAAACTGCCAGAATGTAGATGCCGCTATGGAATTTATTCATTACTTATCCAGTCCTGAAGCATGTGCGAGCTTTACCGTAGACGGACCGGCTTACCCGCCAGTGCGGTATTCTGCGTATGATTTACTCGATATTTATGATGATGGACCGAATAAGATCATAAAGGAAACTTTATTTGAAGAAGGTCATGCACGTCCGGCCACACCAAACTATCCAATCTTTACACAGAAATTCTCAGAAGCGTTTTACGACATTCTGTTAGGTGCTGATGTGAAGACTTCTCTTGATGATATTGCAAACTCCTTCGATAAAGAGTGGGAAGCAACGTATGCAAAGTAAATAATATGGGAAGGGAGGAAGCCTGGCGAAATGGGTGAGGCAAATTTTAGAAAAATGAAATCCAGCTATTCCAGGAGACAGAGAAATACAGCCTATATTTTTGTAGCACCGGCGTTAATATTACTCTTGCTATTCCTTATTATACCTGCATTTATGGCTTTTGGGTTTAGCTTTACAGACTTTTACGTCCTGGCACCAGACCGTATGGAGATGGTGGGAGTGGATAATTACGCTTCATTGCTCTCGGATGAACTGTTTTTTAAATGTTTACGAAATACTTTTTATTTTACAGTAGTAATTGTGCCGGTTGAAGCAGTAATCGCCATGGGTCTGGCTATTTTAGTAAATCGAAAGATTGTTGGACGGACATTTTTCAGAACCGCCTATTTTGCTCCTGTGATTTCATCATTAACCGTCGTATCCATTTTGTGGGTATGTTTATACAACCCGAATGACGGTCTGTTTAACGCAATTCTGAACATGGTCGGGCTGCCTAGTCAGCGCTTTTTACGAAGCGCTGACCAGGCAATGAATTCTATTCTGGTCATGTCAATCTGGCAGGGAGTTGGCTATCAGATGATCATCTTTATTGCAGGATTAAATGGAATATCACAGGAACTTTATGAGGCGGCGGCCATCGACGGGGCGAATTCCGTGAAGAAGTTCTTCTATATTACACTTCCAGGATTAAGAAATGTGATCTCGTTTATTGTGGTTTACGTAACGATTCAGGCATTTAAGGTATTTACACAGCCTTATATTATGACCTTCGGAGGGCCTCAGAACAGCACCAGGACGTTGGTATACTATATTTACCAGCAGGGCTTTCAATATAAGAAGGCTGGCTACGCATCTGCCATGGCAGTAGTCTTTTTCCTGATTGTGGTATTGGTGTCCATGGCGCTTAAACGTCTTTTAATTGAACGGGACTGAGAGGAGGAACGAGAGTGGGAATTAAAAAAAGCAGACTGCTTAACCGAATACTGATGTATACACTCAACATTTTTCTTGCCGTCGTGTTCCTGGCTCCGCTTGTATGGATGGTGGTATCATCAGTAAAACCTGAGGTCAACATATTTGCAGATATGACTTCCGTGAGGGCATTTCTGCCCATTAGCGGGAGCCTCGATAATTACCGGTCTATCCTGGAGAAGGGGGAGATCGTGAGAACAATGCTTAACAGCCTTTATTACGTTACGATTATGATCGGATTGGGATTAATCGTTAATTCCATGTGCGGTTTTGCTCTTGCAAAGCTTCAATTCAGGGGGCGTGATTTTTTGTTCAGCTTGATTGTAGCACTTATTATTATTCCGTTGGAAAGCATTATACTGCCGTTGTACTTTATGATCTTTAAGTTCAAGATGCTGAACACTTTTTCTGCACTTATAGCGCCGTTTACGGCCAACTGCTTCAGTATCTTTCTGTTTCGTCAGTTTTTCGTGGATATTCCGGATTCACTTCTGGAGGCAGCATATATTGATGGAGCGTCTCCTTTAAAGGCATTTTTTAAGATTGTGCTTCCTTTGTCGTTTCCGGTGTACGCGACCGTGTTGATTCTGCAGTTTATCGAACACTGGGGAGACTTTTTATGGCCGGTTTTGGTGACCGACGACAGGACAAAGACCGTGCAGCTGGGACTTCAGACGTTGTTTACGGCCCCTCCAGTTCACTATGGACCAATTTTTGCGGCGTTGACATTAAGCACGCTTCCGGTAGTAGTCATGTTTATTTTCTTCCAGAAGTATTATGTACAGGGTATCGCCCAGTCGGGGATAAAAGGATAGGAAAGGATTACAGAATAAAAATGGGCAATGTAAATAAGAATATAGAAGAAGCTGCGAGGGCGACAGCCTATGTTATGGAGCGGCATGAGGAAATTAAGAATAACCCGCTGAGACAAAAGTATCATTTTGAGGTTCCGGCTGGCTGGTGCAACGATCCTAATGGTTTTTCCATCCTGGGTGGAAAATACCATTTGTTTTACCAGCATATGCCATATGTATCAGAACCAGGTGATTATAAGATGTATTGGGGGCATGCAGTCAGTGAGAATCTGGTAGACTGGGAAGACCTTCCGGTAGCATTGGCACCTGTTGACGAATGTGATGAGGGAGGCTGCTGGTCTGGCTGTGCGCTGGAACTTGATCAGAAGGTATATTTAATGTATACGGGACTCGATGCCCGGAATGGTATGCAGCAGGGGCAGTGTATGGCTGTCAGCGATGATGGGATACATTTTACAAAGACAGAGGACAGTCCTATTTTGGCTGATACTCTTTGCGAAGCAGATAAGAAAGACTTCAGAGACCCTTACATTTGGCGTCAGAACGGGGAGTGGAATATGATTCTGGGATCTACAAAGGATCATTTTGCACAAGCACTCCTTTACCGCTCAAATGACTTAAAAAACTGGCGTTTTATTAATACAATGGCCGAGAGTCTGGGAGAATTGGGGTCTGTATGTGAGTGCCCTAATTTCTTTGAAATTGGGGGAAAATATATCTTGTTTATTTCGCCGCACGGGTTGAATCTAAGAAAGTCGGTATATTTAACCGGGAACTTCGATTATCCGGCCGGAAAGTTTTTCTGGGATACGTATGGGGAAATTGACTGGGGAATGGATTACTATGCACCGCAGGTAATTAAAGACGGAAACGGCCGCTGTATTATGATTGGCTGGATGAACAGCTGGAACTGGATGCCATGGTGTGACGGCACCTATTATACATCGAAAATGGGCTGGTGCGGTGGAATGGCACTGCCCAGAGAACTGCGTCTGGATGAACTGGGACGGCTGCATTTTGAGCCTGTACAGGAGCTAAAGAATTATCGGACTGAACCGGCAGAAATGGTTTCCGAAACTGCAGGCGAAGAGGGGATCTCCATAGAAACGGCAGATAATTCCCATTGTGAAATGATAATTGATTTTAACTTGAAGGGGACGACGGCTGAAATCATCCAGTTGGAGGTTAAGAGCAATGAAAAGGAGAAGGTTCTTGTAAACTTAAACCTGAAGCTTGGAGAAATAGAATTTGACCGTTCCCATACCTTTGACCATTTGAAGAGTAAAAGACGCTGCTCTTTCCGCTCGGTCAGTGAAACAGCCTGCCGTATTCATGTGTTTATTGATTCCGCATCGGTGGAGTTGTTTACCGATGACTATATGACCTGTATGACAAATACAGTTTATGTTCCAGAAAATGCAGACCGTATTAAAATACGCGGAATAGGCGGTAGGGTTAAGATTTTAAAGGTTCAGTCCTGGGCGATCAAAAAAAATTGAACATTTGTATTTCTTAAAAATATCTCTTGACTCTCACGCTGCGTCATACGTTATAGTAATAAATGAAGGCGGTGATAACTATGAGACTGACAGTAAGCGAGACAGCAAAATTAACAAATATCAGTGTGCGCACACTCCATTACTATGATGAAATAGGGCTGCTCAAACCAACCGGCACGACGGAGGCGGGGTACCGTTATTACGACGAGGAGGCGCTTACAGCGCTGCAGCAGATTTTGCTGTACCGGGAACTGGATTTTCCTCTGAAGGAAATCAAAGACATGTTGTCGAAGCCTGACTATGACCGCCAGGAAGCACTTGCGGCCCACAAGTCGCTGCTCTTGCTGAAGATCGAGCGGCTGCGCCGGCTGACCGGACTGGTGGACAGTATGATGAGAGGAGAAAACACCATGAGTTTTCAGGAATTTGATATGCACGAGATAGAAGAAGCAAAGAAAAAGTACGCGAAAGAAGCGAAGGAACGCTGGGGTGACACGGAGGCGTACCGAGAAAGTGAAAAGAAGACTTCCGGCTACGGAGAGGAAAAGTGGAGGGCTTTAAACGGAGAAATGAGTGATATTTTCCGGGAATTTGCGGAGTGCGCCAATGCTGGTGAGACGCCTGAGGGCAGCCGCGCGGCCGGATTAGTGGAGCGGTGGAGGAACCATATCACCGAAAACTACTACGAATGCACCCTGGAAATCCTGGAGGGACTGGAAAAAATGTACGTGGGGGACGGACGTTTTAAAGAAAATATCGACCAGTTCGGCGAACACACAGCCGAATTTATGAGCCGGGCGATAGAAAGCTACTGCAAACGGTAAATAATGGAAAATGGGCTGAAAAGCGCCGCAAACGTGGTAAAAACACAAAAACGCAGGAAAATAACAAAAAAATACACAAAAAACATAGCGCAATAGCACTGCATAATAGTGCATAATGACATGAAATAAAGAATGCCTAAAAAAGTACAGTATGGTTACAAGAGTATATTTTCATAGTTTTCAGTTTAGAACCTCTTTTGTCAATTGTAATAAATTTTAAGAAATCGGGTGACTTTTAATTAAGAAAAAAATCACAGAAAGAACATTGACTTTAAACGTTTTGAGTGATAAACTGACTCTCGACTTGAGGGCATAGGACAACCGAAAGTCATGACACAATTCTAAGACATAACAAAAAGACACCTATGTAGTCGCAAGGAGGAGAACAATTATGAAACTGACAGCAAAGAAACTCGTACTTACAGGCATCGCGGTATTAACTATGGCATCAATCTCTGCATGTGGCAGCGGTACAACTGCTGAGACAACTGCAGCAACAGAAGCTGAAGTTACAACAGAAGCAACAACAGAAGCAGTTACAACAGAAGAAGCTACAGATGAGACTACTGAAGGAGAATCTGCAGACGCAGAGTCTACAGAAGCAGTAGATTCCGAGGACGCTTCCGCAGAAGAGTCTTCTGAAGAAGTTGAAGCTGCATCTCTTGAAGACGCAGAAGCAGTAACAGAAGAAGCTACAACAGCAGCGAACTAATCAGAACTGACATAAGCTGTTACAGCAAAAAAGCAATTTATTTGGGCGGAGACGAGTGTCTCCGCCCTTTCTGATTATAAAAGAAGAAAAAAGTTGACAAACGCTTTCCGTTATAACAGAATAGGGATAACGGGAAAGGAGGCGTCACATGAAAATTACTTATATCCATCACAGCTCTTTTTTAGTGGAGCTGGAATCGGTTTATCTGCTGTTTGATTATACGGAGGGAACGATTCCCGGGATGAAGCGGGAAAAACCACTTCTGGTATTGGCAAGCCACAGGCATGGAGACCACTATTCGCCTGTGATTTTTGATTTGATAAAGGAACATGGAAACGTCAGGTTTGTCCTGTCTAACGATATCTGGAGGAAGCGCCTGCCGGAGGAGGTGCTGCCGCTTACGGATTCCCTAAAGCATGGGGAGACGGTGAAGTACAGGCTGGAGAACGGCATAATCCGGCAGCTCACGAGAACTCCGGAGAATCAGATAGAAGATGGAGTTATATCTGACGCCTGTTTGACCATCCATACTTATAAATCGACGGATGAAGGTGTGGCGTTTCTGATTGAGGCGGAAGGCAAAACCATCTATCATGCGGGAGACTTAAATAACTGGAGATGGGAGGGCGAACCGGATAACTGGAACGACTCCATGGCTAAAAAATACAGTGCTCAGATTGATAAAATGGCCGGAATGCACCTGGATGTGGCTTTTTTGCCGCTGGATCCGAGGCAGGAGGACGATTTTTATCTGGGAATGGACGAATTCCTGCATAAAGTGGATGTGAAACATGTATTTCCCATGCATTGCTGGGGAGATTATTCTGTGATAGGGAAGATCCGGGCACTCGGCTGTTCGGCCGGTTACAGAGACAGGATTGAAGAGATTACTGGGGATGGGGAGGTCTTTACAGAGGAAGATGAACGTTTCGTGTGAGTTAAGCGGGGAGGAACAGCGGGAGATCCTGGACGCCGCCATGCAGGCGGGCCACATTCTGCTGGAAAATGGAGCCGAGATTTTCCGGGTGGAGGAGACGATCGACAGGATTTGCCACTATTACGGAATCGAGTCGGGGAACGCATTTGTGTTGAGCAATGGGATTTTTATTACCTCGGGAAATGAGAGGGAAGAGATCTTTGCAAAGGTCCAGCATATCCCGGTGAGCGGAGTCCATCTAAACCGGGTGGCCGCGGTGAACCAGCTGTCCAGGGAGATCGTGGAGGGGCGGTATACCATAGGCGAAGTGAGGGAACGGCTGGATGAGATCCGCGTCATGCCCGGGAAAGACGAAGACCATGCAGATCCTGGCCTCCGGTGTGGGAAGCGCATGCTTCTGCATGCTGTTCGGGGGCAATTTCATGGACAGCGCGGCGGCTTTTGTGTCGGGCGTGCTCCTGTATTTTTACGTGCTGTATATCAGCGGCCCACATTTATCGAAGATTGTGGGAAATATCGGAGGCGGTGCACTGGTGACCTTTCTCTGTTCCGTGATGTATCTGCTTTCCGTAGGGCAGCACTTGAATTTCATGATTATCGGTTCCATCATGCCTCTGGTGCCGGGAGTGGCGTTTACCAACGCCATACGGGATATCGCTGATGGGGACTACATCTCCGGATCCGTGCGGATGCTGGATGCTCTGCTGGTATTTTTCTGTATTGCCATGGGCGTTGGACTTGTGTTCAGCCTGTTCCGTGGGCTGACGGGAGGTGTGATGCTGTGACACTGCTCATTTCTGTGGCGGCTGCCGTCGGGGGGACGGTATCATTTTCCCTCCTGTTCGGGGTTCCCACAAAGTATTATCCATACTGCGGACTGATCGGCGGAGCCGGCTGGGCCGTTTACTCCATTTTGATTCAGAGCAGTACCGCGCCGGGTGCTGCGCTCTTTGCCACGATCGTGGTGATTCTGCTGTCGCGGCTTTTTGCGGTCAGGGAACGGTGTCCGGTCACCATATTTCTGATTTCCGGCCTCTTTCCGCTGGTACCCGGTGCGGGGGTGTACTGGACCGCCTATTATATCGTGACAAATGAACTGGACAAGGCGTCCCAGACCGGTTATATGGCTCTTAAGGTGGCGGTGGCCATCGTACTGGGGATCGTGTTTGTGTTTGAACTGCCGCAGGGGATATTCAGGGTGTTTTCGAAGAAGGAAGAGAAACAGGGCAATCCGCGAAGCCGGTAACAGGCCCGGCGGAGTGCTCATCATAAGGAGGTATGGCATGAGGATGCTGATTAAAAATATCCGGATTGTGAGTCCGGGAAATGGACTCGACAGAATGGGTTCTATCGTAATTTCGGACGGAACCATTCTTCGCGTGGGAGACTGCGCGGAGACGGATGGTGAATTTGACACGGTCATCGACGGCAAAGGGCTCGTCGCGGCGCCGGGACTCGTGGATGTACACGTGCATTTCCGGGATCCGGGGCTTACGTATAAAGAAGATATTCATACCGGCGCTGCCGCTGCGGCAAAAGGCGGTTTCACGACGGTTGTCTGCATGGCGAATACGAAGCCGCCGGTGGATAATGTGGAGACGCTCCGGTACGTTCTGGAGGAGGGAAAGAAGACCGGGATTCATGTGCTTCAGGCCGCTGCGGTGACAGTGGGACTCGCCGGGAAGGAACTGACTGACATGGAGGCGCTGAAGGCTCATGGGGCGGCTGGCTTCACTGACGACGGGATACCGATCATGGATGAGAAGCTTTTAAAGACAGCCATGGAGGAGGCGGCGCGTCTGGATCTTCCGCTAAGCTTCCATGAGGAAGACCCGGCGTTTATTGTCAACAATGGACTTAACCACGGCGCTGTCTCGGACGAGCTGGGGATCTATGGCTCACCGGCACTGGCGGAGGATTCTCTGGTAGCCCGCGACTGCATGATCGCCCTGCACACAGGGGCCGCGGTGGACATTCAGCATATCAGCTCCGAGGGAGCCGTGCGGATGGTGAAGCTGGCGAAGGAGCTGGGAGCGCGGGTATACGCGGAGGTTACGCCGCACCATTTTACACTGACGGAAAACGCGGTTTTGGAGCATGGGACTCTGGCGAAGATGAATCCGCCTCTCCGGACGGAAAGGGACCGCCAGGCCATTATAGAGGGATTAAAGAACGGCAGCATCGATATGATTGCCACGGATCACGCCCCGCACAGTGCGGAGGAGAAGGCCAAACCGCTGACGCAGGCGCCCAGCGGGATCATCGGGCTTGAGACGGCGCTGGGACTGGCGGTCACGAATCTGGTTCGCCCGGGCCATTTAAGCCTGCTTGAGCTGATGGAGAAGATGAGCCTGAATCCGGCGAAGCTCTACCATCTGGATTCCGGTTCCGTGGAAGAAGGAAAGGCGGCGGACCTGGTGCTGTTTGATCCGGAGGAAGAGTGGACCGTAGGGGAATTTGCGTCGAAATCCTCTAATTCCCCGTTTACCGGAAGCAGACTGTACGGAAAAGTAAAATACACGATCTGCGGCGGGAAAATCGTATATCGGGACGGAGAATAAGGCCGGAGGGGGAAGATTTGATGAATAAATATACGACTATCCTTTTCGATGTGGACGGAACGCTTCTCGATTTCGATTCCGCGGAGGAAAATGGGCTTGCCAGTGTGTTTAAAGAGTACGAAGAAAGCGGAGCATACCGGACAGCGGATTTAATCGGGACGTACCGCAGGGTGAACCGCGATCTGTGGGACGCCTATGAGAAAGGTCTCATCACGAAGGACCATATTACGGATACCAGATTCGACGCCGTATTTGAGGCCCACGGCATTACTGCCGACGGGATACAGACCGAGCACAATTACAGGGAAATCCTGAATCATACGGCGATTGTCATGCCGGAGGCCGTGGAGGTGCTGGAGTATTTGCAGGACCGGTATGACCTGTATGTGGTGACAAACGGTTTTACGGAGACTCAGAAGATGCGGATGGCGGATTCCGGTCTGGACCGGTACTTTAAGAAATCCTTTATTTCCGAGGAAGTCGGGTATCAGAAGCCGCAGAAAGAGTTTTTTGACCGCTGCTTTGAGGCCATGCCGGGAGCGGAGAGAGAACGGACCCTGATCGTGGGAGACTCCTTAAACTCGGATATAAAAGGTGGAAATACAGCGGGAATTGACACCTGCTGGTTTAATCCGCAGGGGGCTGTTCTTACCGCCGGTGTCAAGGTTGACCGGGAGATCCGGTCGCTTAAAGAGCTGAAGGAATTTTTGTAGTCAGCAGGTGGAACTGCCTGATAGATTGTCTGATTTGTGTAAAGGGAGGGCGTGCATGGGGATAAATGGAGGTGAAAACGGAATGTTTGTGGATTATGACCACAGCATTGTGAGTCTGAGCTGTTCGATACTGAAGCATTATGGGGCAGAATATCACCATAAGACGTTCGAACCGATGGATGAGCTTCTTCAGCACCCATACAAGCATGTGGTGATTATGCTGTTTGAGGGCCTGGGGATGGAGGTGCTCCGCCGCCATCTGCCTGAAAACAGCTTTTTAAGGAGCCACGCGCTTGGGGAACTGTCCTCGGTCTTTCCGCCGACAACCACGGCCGCGACGACTTCCATCGAGAGCGGCTTAACACCGGCGGAACACGGATGGCTCGGCTGGAATCTGTATTTCCCTGAACTGGGCGATATCGTTTCGCTCTTTCCCAACACCCGGAGAGGTACGCAGGAGCAGGCTGCAAAGTTCCATGCGGCGAGACAGTATCTGCGGTACCGAACGGTCTATGAGAAAATAGAGGAGACGGGGAATGCAAAAGCATATGTCGTCTCTCTGTACGGCTCCGCCAGAATTACCAAATATGAGGAGCTGTTTGACACGGTAAAAGGCCTGTGCCGGAAAGAAGAAAGAAACTATATTTATGCATACTGGGGTGAACCGGATTATACGATGCACAACGTCGGATGCTGTCATGAGTCGGTTACTGAAATCATCAGAGACATTGATCAGCGCGTTGAGCGGCTCTGCCGCGATCTCGAGGATACGCTTCTCATCGTGACGGCCGATCACGGTCACGGTGATACCGGATATTTCCTGATCCGGGATTATCCCGAACTGGACCGGATGCTGGAGCGCCCGCCGGTAATAGAAGCCAGGGCGGCGTCCTTCTATGTGAAACAGGAATACCTGGCGCAGTTCCCGGATTTGTTTAAACGGCTCTTTGGGGATCAGTTTTTACTGCTGTCCAAAGACGCGGTTCTGAGGCAGAATATATTCGGAGGCGGTGTTCCCCATCCAAGATTGCCGGAGCTTATGGGCGACTATCTGGCGGTGGCGGTAAGCGGCATGGGGATCAATTACGAAGACAGCGACAGTAAATGGATATCCAATCACTCAGGCTTTACGGAACGGGAGATGGAGGTTCCGTTTATCGCGGTGGAAAAAAGATAACGAAATGAATCATTACTATGAGCAAATAATGAGCAAATAAGGAGGTACAAAATATGCTGCAGGCAGGAACAAAAGCACCAGATTTTACATTGAATGATAAAGACGGCAATCCCGTAACACTCTCCTCTTTTCTGGGGAAGAAGGTGGTTCTCTATTTTTATCCGAGGGATAACACGCCGGGCTGCACCCGTGAGGCGTGTGCCTTTGCCGGCGCATATGCGGGATATCAGCAGAGGGGCGTGGAAGTCATCGGAGTGAGCAAGGACAGCGTAAAGAGCCACAGCAGCTTTGCCCAGAAACATGAACTGCCCTTCATTCTGGTTTCCGATCCGGAGCTGGAGGCCATAAAGGCGTATGACGTCTGGCAGGAGAAAAAGCTTTATGGAAAAGTGTCCATGGGTGTTGTCAGAAGCACCTTTGTGATCGATGAGAACGGTGTGATCGAAAAGGTCTTCGAGAAAGTAAAACCGGATACGAATGCACAGGAGATCCTGGAGTATCTGGATGAAAGGGCAAAGGCATAAAGAAGGTACGCCGGAAAACCGGGGGCAGCGATAGCCTCCGGTTTTTTTACTGTTTACAGGCTGCGCTCCAAATCAAAGAAATTATAAAAAATCTTCTTTACAGAAATACTTTAGTATGCTACCATGGTAGCACATGAAAATGCAGAGGAGGAAACAACAATTATGAAGAAGAGCGTTATGGTAATGGCGGCAGCCCTGGGGCTGATGGCAATGGTATCCGGGTGTTCCGGACAGGCGGCCGGTAATACGGTGGCGGAGACAGCAGAAACGACTGGAAAAGCGGCGGATACGACGGCAGCGGAGGCTGATGCGGATACCAGTGCGGATACGAAGGCACCCGAGGCGGAGGCTTCTGAGGCAGGAGCCGCGGGCGGTACATTTACAGTAGGATTTGATCAGGAATTTCCGCCTATGGGGTTTGTGGGCGATGATGGAGAGTACACCGGTTTTGACCTGGAGGTGGCAAAGGCGGTCGCTGAACGTCTCGGACTGGAGTTTGTTCCCCAGCCGGTTGACTGGGCAGCAAAGGATATGGAACTGGAGTCCGGTAATATCGACTGTATCTGGAACGGATTTACCATGACAGGCCGTGAGGACGATTATACATGGTCAGAAGCCTATATGGCGAATCAGCAGGTATTTGTGGTGACAGCAGAGTCCGGCATCAAGACTCTGGCAGATTTGGCCGGAAAGGTAGTGGAGGTTCAGGCGGAGTCCTCCGCGGAAGCGGCATTAAAAGACGATCCGGATCTGACGGGGACATTTGGGACGCTTCAGACGACACCGGACTATAATACGGCCTTTATGGATTTACAGATGGGAGCGGTCGATGCCATCGCCATGGACGAGGTAGTGGCCCGTTTCCAGATCGAGCAGAGACAGGTTGATTTCATCGTATTGGATGAGACGCTTGCCGCAGAAAACTATGCGGTTGGATTCAAGAAGGGAAATGACACCTTAAAGGATCAGGTTCAGGAACAGCTGGAAGCCCTGGCGGCAGACGGCACCCTGGCGAAGATATCCGAGAAGTGGTTTGATAAAGATATCACAACAATTGGTAAATAGAGACAGGGGAAGACCATGACTTTAACAAAGATTTTTTCACAGCTGGCAGGAGGCATGTGGATCAGCATCCAGATATTTTTTGTGACGCTTATTTTTTCCCTGCCTCTGGGACTTTTCATATCCTTTGGCAGGATGTCGAAAAATCCTGTAATCAGAACCATTGTAAAATTTTATATTTCAGTCATGAGAGGAACCCCTCTGATGCTGCAGCTGATGGTGGTTTATTTCGGCCCATACTATCTGTTCAAAATAAAAGTGGGGAATAATTACCGCCTCTGGGCGGCCTTTATCGGCTTTGTCGTCAACTACGCGGCATATTTTGCGGAGATATACCGGAGCGGAATCCAGTCCATGCCGGTTGGCCAGTATGAGGCGGCGAAGCTGCTGGGGTATTCGAAGACACAGACGTTTTTTCGGATTATATTTCCACAGGTGATGAAACGGATTCTCCCCTCGGTAACGAACGAGGTCATCACGCTGGTCAAGGACACCTCCCTGGCATTTACCATCAGCGTTCTGGAGATGTTTGCGGTGGCAAAGGCGCTGGCGTCCTCCCAGACAAGCCTGATTCCGTTTGTGGCGGCGGGCCTGTTCTACTACATATTTAATCTGCTGGTGGCTGTCATCATGGAAACCGTGGAAAAACGGCTGAATTACTATCAATAAGGGGAGGAGAAACCATATGTATCTGCTGGAAATGAATCATATCAAGAAATCATTTGACGGCCAGGGCGTACTGAAAGACATCTCCTTAGCGGTAGCGGAAGGCGAGATTGTCTCTATTATCGGTCCGTCCGGATCGGGCAAGTCCACGCTGCTTCGCTGTGCGACGATGCTGGAGCGGATGGACAGCGGCGAGCTGCTGTACTTGGGCGAAAAGGCGGCCTGGAACGGCCCTGACGGAAACGCCGTCTATGCAGGAAAGGAAAAGCAAAAGGAAATTCAGGGAAATTACGGCCTCGTTTTTCAGAATTTTAACTTATTTCCCCATTACAATGTGCTGAAAAATATCATCGACGCGCCGATCCATGTGCAGAAGCGAAAATCAGAGGAGGTAATCCGCGAGGCGTACGACCTGCTTCGCAAGATGGGACTGGAGGACAAGGCGGAGGCGTACCCCTGCCAGCTCTCCGGCGGCCAGTGCCAGCGTGTTGCCATCGCAAGGGCTCTCGCCTTAAACCCCAAGATCCTGTTCTTTGACGAGCCCACCTCTGCGCTGGACCCGGAGCTTACGGGCGAGGTGCTGAAGGTGATACGTTCTCTGGCCGATTTACAGATCACCATGGTAATCGTGACTCATGAGATGGCATTTGCCAGAGACATCTCGGACCGCGTCATCTTCATGGCAGATGGACTGATCGTGGAAGAGGGGACGCCGGAGGAGGTTTTCGCCTCCAATAATGAGCGCACGCAGAACTTTTTGGGCCGGTACGGGGATGGCTACGGTTCTCTCAAAAATTAAGAAAAAAGCAAAGCAATTTTCACAATCGGATGATATACTATGAGCACTTGATAAAGCTACTTATGGTATATAGCAGAAAGAAGAGGATTCGAATGAAACGAACACTGATTGTGATAATGGCGCTCTGCGCGGCCCTTGCTTTTACGGCCTGCGGAAAATCTTCCAGTAATACAGAGACGACACCGGCACCCACCACAGCGGAACCGGAGACGAAGGAACCGGCGACGACACCGGCCGCGACGCTGGAGGCGCCGGGCAACACTGCGGAGTTTAAGATTTTGACGTGCAGCGTGGAATCGGTATCGGATACGCTGGAGGACATGACGGTCAAAAACGGCGATACGGAAGTTAAATTTAACTTAAATGGCGTGGTGATCGAGACCACTTATGAGCTGAAGGAGGGGACCTCTGTCTCCATCATTTACAAGGGAGAAATCTCCGGAGACGACGCTGCCAATGCAAAGATTGTGCTGGTGCTGGATGCCCAGGAGAATATGGAAGTGAAGACCATGACCGGAAGCGTAACGGACCAGGCCATGAGCAGCTTTACGATCCGGGACGATAAAGGGGAAGAAACAGGCTTCTTAAAAGATAACTGCGAGGGCCTTAATACCGGCGTTCTCGGCCAGGCCACAGACGACAGCAACGGCAGCGGCGCCATGGTAAAAGTAACGTATGTGACAGTGACCTACGATGCGGGCAGCGAGTCCAATTTCCCGCTTAAAGTAGAGTCCGCCAAATAGATTTTGATACATCCAGCTGAAAATCACCGGATTTACAGGCTTTTTTGATAAAAGGCTTGCAAATTCGGGATTTTCATGTAAAATAAGAGAGATGAGAGACGGGGCCTTATGAGCCCTGTTTTGTGTGAGCGGAAACTCCCGCAGCGGGTGCCTGCTCACTGGAAATAATGACAGAGCGAGCGGCGGTTATAAGAAAGGAATTTATTGGGAATGATTAGTGCGAATAATGTAACCTTACGTATTGGCAAGAAGGCATTGTTTGAAGATGTAAATATTAAATTTACGGAAGGCAACTGCTACGGCATGATCGGTGCCAATGGTGCAGGAAAATCAACGTTTTTAAGAATTTTATCAGGACAGCTGGAGCCGACGAGCGGCGACATCGTGATGACACCTGGCCAGCGTCTTTCCTTCCTCCAGCAGGACCATTTTAAATATGACGAGTACCAGGTTCTGGACACCGTTATCATGGGAAATGCCAGACTGTATGAGATTATGAAAGAAAAAGATGCCATCTATATG
Organism: Hungatella sp.; assembly: GCF_046966825.1. NCBI lineage: Bacteria > Bacillati > Bacillota > Clostridia > Lachnospirales > Lachnospiraceae > Hungatella > Hungatella sp. The sequence continues at coordinate 109,519 of NZ_JBKVCZ010000001.1, forward strand.
AAGGAAGAATTCACAGATGAAGACGGCATCAAGGCGGCTGAGCTGGAAGGCGAGTTTGCCTCCATGGATGGCTGGGAAGCGGAGTCCGACGCGGCCAACTTATTAAACGGCCTTGGAATCGAGACAGAGTTTCACTACAAATATATGAAGGAATTAAACGGCGCCCAGAAGGTAAAGGTACTGCTTGCCCAGGCGTTATTCGGCAACCCGGATATCCTGCTTCTTGACGAGCCGACGAACCATTTGGACCTCGACGCCATCGCATGGCTGGAGGAGTTCCTGATTAACTTTGAAAACACGGTAATCGTGGTATCCCATGACCGTTATTTCTTAAATAAAGTCTGCACCCAGATCGCGGATATCGACTACGGCAAGATTCAGCTGTATGCCGGCAACTATGATTTCTGGTATGAGTCCAGCCAGCTGATGGTGAAGCAGATGAAAGAGGCGAACCGGAAGAAGGAAGAGAAGATCAAGGAGCTGCAGGAATTTATCCAGCGTTTCTCCGCCAATGCTTCCAAGTCCAAGCAGGCGACTTCCAGAAAACGTGCTCTTGAAAAGATCGAACTGGATGATATCAAGCCATCCAGCCGTAAATATCCGTATATTGATTTCCGCCCGGCCCGTGAGATCGGAAACGAAGTGCTGACCGTACAGAATTTATCCAAGACGATCGACGGCGTGAAGGTGCTCGACAATATCTCCTTTATCTTAAACAGAGAAGATAAGGTAGCCCTGGTTGGCCCCAACGAGCAGGCGAAGACGGTTCTGTTCAAGATTCTTTCCGGCGAGATGGAACCGGATGAAGGCGATTATAAGTGGGGACTGACCACAAGCCAGTGCTATTTCCCGAAGGACAACAGCGCGGAGTTCAACAACGATGACACCATCGTGGACTGGCTGACACAGTACTCCCCTGAAAAGGAAGCGACCTATGTCCGCGGATTCCTGGGACGTATGCTGTTTGCGGGAGAGGATGGCGTGAAGAAGGTCCGTGTCTTATCCGGTGGTGAAAAGGTCCGCTGTATGCTTTCCAAGCTGATGATCTCCGGTGCCAACGTGCTGATGCTCGACGAGCCGACCGACCATCTGGACATGGAGTCCATCACGGCGTTAAACAACGGCCTGGTGAAGTTCCAGGGCGTGCTGCTCTTCTCCTCCCGTGACCATCAGATCGTGGAGACGACTGCTAACCGTATCATGGAGATCGTGAACGGCCAGCTGATCGATAAGATCACCACGTACGACGAGTACCTGGCCAGCGATGAGATGGCGCGTAAGAGACAGGTATTTACACTGACTGATGAGCAGATGCAGGAAAATGAATAAAGTAAGTGAATAAAGTAAGACTTATCATAAAGTAAAGAATCGCCTGGGGGATTATCTCTCCAGGCGATTCTTCCGTTTGCATGCTATTCCCTGACAATGGCGTTCGGGTAGATCCACTCCATCCTCTTATCCGGAAAATGATCATCCAGGAAGTAGTCGATGGAGTTGGCGGCTTCCCGGCCCGTCTGCCGGTCCGAGTAGCGCGCCAGTGCCATGGCTGAAATCACGATGTTTACCGTCATGAAGACGATCATGCACCAGCTTAATAATTTCCCTGCCTTGACCGGAACCCGTTCAATGAGACCCGAGATGCGCGGATAAAGAAGCTTGATCCAGATGACGGCCGCCAGGCCCCAGAAGAAGCAGTACAGCAGGTTGATTCTACCTCCCAGGTTGAAGGGCAGTTTGCTGTAATCCCAGAATACGGTGCCGAAGGCGATCTCCGTGAACACGCTGCAGATGTACTCATAGGCGCCGCCTACCACAGTACCGAATAGGAAAATATACCGGTCGTCACGGTCCTTATACTTATGAAGCATCATGGTGAGGACCACAACACCCAGTCCCCACACGACGCTGAAGGGTCCATAGACAACACTGCTGCGGCTCATCAGGATTCCGGAGGTGACGTAGCAGAAGATCGTCTCAGTGATATCTCCCAGGAATGCTCCGATAAAGAACAGCCATACGAGCTTATGGAACGAACAGCCGTCGGCGAAGACGGCTGGAGCTGCCTCGCAGGAACGTGTTTTTGCGCGGGAGACGGAGTCGGTCTCAGCCGCAGTGCTTTCCGGCGCTGCTCCGGGATGGGCCTTAGCCATTCGTCGTTCAATTCGGGTAAAAATGGAGCGCGCCAGTCTGTTGGAAATCTGCTGCATTCCCTCGGCCAGCTCTTCCACGCGGGTGTTGTATTTCTGCACCTGGAAGACCACACCGAGTACGCTGATAAAATCCATGGCCAGGATGACGAGACCGGCGATGAGGATAATCTGTCCGGCCAGTGCTGGAACCCGGCTGATGACCATATGGATCAATGGATGAATAAAACGGAGAGTAAGCGCCGCTCCCACGCCCCAAAGGGCTGAAAATGGGATACAGACGTAACCGCCCAGATTGTATTTATAATCGGAATAGTCCCACCACCGCTTCTTAAACAGCTTTTCCATCAGCGCTCCGGTGAAGAACTCCAGGATCGTGGCGATGACGGCGCTTCCGATGGCCAGGAAGACGAGACTCTCTCTCAGAGAACTGAAAAAGGTCAGAATCAGAATCATGCCGATGCCGTAAACCGGGCAGAGAGGGCCATTTAAGACGCCGCGGTTATAGAAATGCTTCTTTTTCAGAGCTGCATAGGCAATTTCCATGCACCAGCCCAGAAATGAATAGATGAAAAAATAAGAGATCAGTTGAAAAAGTGCTTCATTCATATGTACAGATCCTTTCCGCAAACCAAAGTATGGAGCTTATGGCATATGATACCATAAGCCCCATACCGTTGCAAGGGAAATGAAACCTGTAACCTACTTCCGCATCAAGATTTCAATATAAGCAAGAATGAGCGGTGCGATGCCCTTTGCTTCATTTTTCACAATAGGCTCCCTCATATAATATTCAAAGGTGCCTTCCCGGTTCTCGGTGTTGCCGAGGCCGGCTACGAGGCAGATGCCATCCAGCTGTAATTCGCCGTTTTCTTCGGAGAGATACTTGTCACAGATGCCCTGGAATGCCTTCTCGCCAAATGGAAGATACGTGTCCGGCAGATAGCCCAGGCGGACGCTCTTCATGATCGCGTATGCGAAAATGGCGGAACCGGAGGTCTCTAAGTAATTGGGGCTGATGCCGCCGCGGTTCACGACCTGATACCACATGCCGGTCGCCTCGTCCTGGTAAGGAAGCATGGCGTCAATCAGTTCCCGGTATATGGTGTTTAATTCGGTGCGCTGCTCCATTAAGGAATCCGGCATGATTTCCATGGTGTCGATGAGCGCCATGGAGAACCAGCCCAGCGCGCGGAGCCAGAAGTTATCGGAGAGTCCGGTCACCCTGTCGCACCAGAACATCTTCCGGGAATCGTCATAGGCGTGGTAGTAAAGACCATTCAGCGGCTCCCGCATCAGCTGCCGGACATTTTTAAACTGATTGATAATGTCCATGCAGTTTTTGCAGCCATTGTATTCCACTTCATACTGCATATAGAAGGGAAGCGCCATGTAGAGCCCGTCCAGCCAGATCTGGTTGGGGTAGATCAGCTTGTGCCAGAAGTTGCCCGTAGAGGTGCGGGGCTGGCCGAGGATCTGGCTGTGCACGGTGTCGATTCCCTTCCGGTATTTCTCTTTTCCGGTCAGCTTATATAAATCGAACAGGGTCTTGCCTGCATTTACATTGTCCAGATTATATTCTTCCGGGGCGTAGGAAACAATGGAGCCGTCCTCGCGGACGAAGTGATCGATGAAATGATCGGCGAATTCTAAGTATCTGCTGTTTTCTGTAATGTGGTAGAGTTCGAGAATGGCCTTGATCATGCAGCCATCCATATAGTTCCATTTGGCCGGAGCCGATGCATCGCTCTCTTCCTTATACCAGATCGGTGATTCAGGGGTACTCTGATCTAATAATTGATGAATATAGCGGTCCAGTATTTCCATATTGAATACTCCTTTTCTGTATATGAGAAAAATAAAAGATTGAAAATTCAAACGTTTGCAGTTTCTATTATAATATCATATATTTTAAAAAATAAAATTAGTAAATATATATAAAAAGTTGATGAAATGATATGCATAATACACAATTGACATGGGAAAAGAATGGTGATAAGATAAAAACATCAACGAGACAATGTATATTTGCTGGCAAAAAGACACAAACGAGGGGCTGGAATGTAGCAGATATGCATATTTTTAAGAAACGGGTTGCAAACCTTTGCAAAATTAAAGCAATGAGAAAAGCGCCTAAGAAAGAAAGGGAGACTGTCTTATGAGAAAGAACTGGAAAAAAGCTTTAACACTGGTAATGGCGGCTGCGATGGCAGCAGGACTGGCAGGCTGCGGCAACGGAGCAAAGCAGGCAGAGGAGACGACCGCTGCTCAGACAGAGGCTGCAAAAACAGAAGCTGCAAAAACGGAGGCGGAGACCACGGCGGAACCGGCGGAGGCGGAAGGCCTGACGGTGAACACCACAGATCCCATCGAGATTTCCTTCAGCTGGTGGGGCGGCGATTCAAGGCACGAAGCCACTCTGGCCGCAGTCGATGCGTTTATGAAGAAGTATCCGAACATTACGGTAAAGACTTCTTATTCCGCATGGGATGGCTGGGAAGATAAGATGTCCTCACAGTTTGCCACAGGCACAGCACCCGATGTAAACCAGATTAACTGGAACTGGATTACTTCCTTCAGCTCAGACGGAAGCGCATTCTATGATCTGAATAAGCTATCCGATATTCTCGATCTGTCCCAGTTCTCGGAAGATTACCTGGCACAGTGTACGGTAGCAGACAAACTGCAGGGCGTTCCGATCTCCATGACAGGCAGAATCTTCTACTGGAACAAGACTACATACGATCAGGCCGGAATTGAGACACCGAAGACCTTAGCCGACTTAAGAGCAGCAGGAAAGGTATTCCAGGAAAAGCTTGGCGACGATTACTATCCGCTGGCTATGAACGAGTATGACAGAACAATCTTCATGGTTTACTACTTAGAGTCCAAGTACGGAAAAGCCTGGGTAGAGAATAATGAGCTTCAGTACTCTGAAGATGAGATCAAGGACGGTCTGGAATTTATCCAGTCTCTGGAAGCGGATCATGTAATTCCGTCCATCGCCACCATCGCAGGCGACGGCGCGGCTTCCTTCGACAAGAACCCGAAGTGGATGGAAGGCAAATACGCAGGCATCTTCGAGTGGGATTCCGCAGCTACCAAGCAGCAGGGCGCGTTAAATGAAGGCCAGGAATTCGTAGTAGGCGAGGAATTTGCCGACATGGGCGACCATAAGGGCGGTTTTGCGAAGGTTTCCATGTGCTTTGGTATTTCTGAAAACACAAAGCATCCGGCTGAGTGTGCGGCTTTAGTAAACTTCCTGTTAAATGAGGAAGAGGGCGTTAAGATACTCGGTTCCGAGAGAGGAATTCCGTGTTCCGCAGAAGGACTTAAGATCTGTGAAGACAACGGTCTGTTAAATGAATTAGTGGCAGAAGCAAACTCCAAGGTTTTAAGCTATGTCTCCTTCCCGCTGGATCCAAAATTTGAGGCGAGTGCGTTAAAGGCAACAAACGAGGGCGTTTACTGGGATGTAATGGCAGGCTTAAGCTATGGCGATTACGATCTTGATGAAGCAACTGAAGTACTGATTGACGGTGTCAATAAAGTTTTAAGCAAATAGTGTGTGACAATCAGCGGCCGCCGGCAACGGAGGCCGCTGCGTAAGAAAGAGGAGGTAACGGTATGAAGCAACCAGCGGCTCAGAGTACAACCGCAGAAAGAAGGAGCTTTAAAAAGATCGTAAAAGAAAACAAAGGCTTTTTCTTCATACTGCCATGGCTGATCGGATTTCTTATCTTTAAGGTATATCCGTTTGGATCATCACTTGTATACAGTTTTACGGACTATCATTTGTTTGACGGAGTTTCCAAAGTTGGCCTGATGAACTATGACGAGATTATCCATACTAAGAAGATTGTAAAAGCCTTTGTGGTTACGATGAAATACGCTTTCATGACCGTACCGCTGAAACTGGTTTTTGCGTTATTTATTGCATATATTCTGAACTTTAAGCTAAAGGGAGTCAATCTCTTCCGTACGGCTTACTATATTCCGTCGATTCTGGGCGGCTCCATCGCCATCGCTGTACTGTGGAAAGCAGTATTTAAGGATGACGGTATTATCAACATGCTGCTGAGCTACATGGGCATCGAGGGACCGAACTGGCTGGCCAGTCCGTCTCACGCGCTGTTTGTAATCTGCCTGCTGAGAGTCTGGCAGTTTGGTTCTGCCATGGTGATCTTCCTGGCGGCCTTAAAGGGGGTCCCGGAGGATTTATATGAGGCGGCGGCCATCGATGGCGCGGGGAAATGGAGACAGTTCTTCAGCATTACGGTTCCGCTTATTACCCCGGTTATTTTCTATAACCTGGTTACACAGCTGTGTCAGGCGTTCCAGGAATTCAACGGACCGTTCATCATTACCCAGGGCGGACCGCGTAATTCAACCATGCTGATCTCCATGCTGATTTATAACAATGCGTTTAAGAGCTACGAGATGGGTCTGGCGAGCGCTCAGGCATGGCTGCTGTTCCTGATTGTAATGACGTTTACAGCCATTGCATTCTTCAGCCAGAAGCACTGGGTCTACTATTCAGATGAGGACGGGAGGTAAAAAAGATGACGAGAGAGACAAGAAAGACTGTCAATACGATCGTGCGCTACGTAGTGCTGATCGTAGTGGGCTTCATCATGATTTATCCGCTGATCTGGATGGTTGGGGCTACCTTTAAAACGAATAATGAGATATTCAGCGGGATTGGTTTCATCCCGAAGAATCCGACGCTGGACGGTTATAAGAACGCGTTGAAAAGCTATGGCGGTGATATTGATATCTTTAAAGCCATGATTAATACGTATTCTATCGTTTTGCCGAAGGTGGTATTCACGATTGTATCCGCCACCATAACGGCATACGGCTTCGCCAGGTTTGAATTCAGGGGCAAAAAGCTGCTCTTTGCAGTTCTGATGTCCACACTGTTCCTTCCCCAGGTCGTGTTAAATGTGCCGCAGTTCGTCCTGTTCAATAAGTTTGGCTGGATCGATTCCCCGATTTATCTGGCGCTGATCGTACCGACACTGTTTGCGACGGATACCTATTTCGTATTCATGCTGATTCAGTTCTTAAGAAATATTCCCAAGGAGCTGGAGGAAGCGGCTACCATCGACGGCTGCGGTTCTGTCAAGACCTTATGGTATGTGATCGTGCCAATGCTAAAGCCATCTATTGTTTCGTGTGCATTATTTCAGTTTATGTGGTCTTCCAATGACTTTATGGGACCGTTGCTTTACGTCAACACACCGGCCCGCTACCCGGCGTCCATCTTTGTTAAGATGTCCATGGACGCAGATACCGGCTTTGAGTGGAATCGTGTGCTGGCCATGTCCCTGATTTCCATTATACCGTCTCTGATCGTGTTCCTGCTGGCTCAGGATCAGTTTATCGACGGTATCGCGGCAGGCGGCGTAAAGGGTTAAGTGAATGGGCGGAGGCTGCTGTACCTCCGTCCTTCTTTGTTTGGTGCAGTTCACAGCCTGGTCGGTCTCCCTTTTAAAGGAAAACTCAGAGAATTAAGGTGTTGCAATCTTCGGACGTCAAAGGTATACTAAATCTATTACGTATTTGTGGCAGGGAGTGTGGGATATGGCAGTTACGATCAAGGATGTGGCAAAAAAAGCGGGAGTGTCTTACTCTACGGTATCCAGAGCCTTAAATGATCCGAATGCGGACAAGTCCGATAAAAAGAAACGTATTTTGAAAATCGCGGAAGAGATGGGATACGTGCCGAATCAGGCGGCGATTCAGCTGAAGATGTCACGGTCCTACGTGATTGGTCTTTACTTCTCCACCATCAGCAAGATGAGTTCCCCCTTTGTTCTGCACGATGTGCTGACCGGGGTCTACAGCGTGGTGGGGAGCAAATATAATGTCATTGTCAAAGGTATCGATATGCATGAGCCGGGAACGCTGAATCCCTCCTTTTTGGACGGAATTATCGTGCTTACGCAGAAGGACGACGATCTGGAATTCATGGATGAAGTCCTGAATAAGGGGATTCCCATGGTAGCCATCTGCCGTACGGTATTTCTGGATGTACCCAACGTTACAACGGATGAGGCCGGAGCCATGGAAAAAGCCATGGATTGCCTTCTGGAAAACGGGCATCGGAAGATCGGCATTATCGAAGGGAATTCGAATCTGGATTCCACCAGGCTGCGTCACCGCGGCTGGCGCGCCTCCATGACAAAACACGGTCTGGATCCAGACAGTCTGCCGGTGGAACACGGTACATACCGCTATGCCAGCGGATATCAGGCGGCCAAGCGGCTTCTGGAACAGGATCTGACGGCAATTTTAAGCTTTAACGATGAGATGGCATTCGGCGCCCGGGAGGCAGTCACCGAGGTCGGCCTAAAGGTGCCGGACGACGTGTCGCTGGTGGGCTTCGACAATTGGGATCTGTCGGGCTATGCGAATATGAAGCTGACTACCGTGGAGCGGAACATGGGCGAGATCGCCCGGGAAGGGACGCGGATTCTGCTGCGCCGTCTGGAGGACGGAATCATCGATAACCGGCGGGTCTATCTGGAAAACAGACTGATAATACGGGAAACTGTGAAGAATTTAAATGCTTAGGTGCTTCGCATTGTGTGCGCCTCTCCGGCGCGGGCCTGACTCGCGGGAGAGGCGCTTTTTTTGAATCCATCTTGCACTTGACATTTACCGAAAATGTGTTATAACCTAATAGTTAGGAACCGAACTATATAGATTCCAAATTCAGCCAAGTACAGGGGGACGCACAATGGATACAGGAAAACTGATCAATAAAATTTCCATACGCCTAAGGCGCAGATCGGAAAAGATGGGGAAAAATCTCGGAATTACAGAGGTTCAGGGGCGGATTCTGGATTTTATCCTGGTTGACGGCAGAGACCGGCCGCTGTATCAGAAAGACATTGAGAAAGAGTTCGGGCTGCGGCCATCGACGGCTACGGAGCTGCTGAAGACGCTGGAGAGCAGAAAGATGATACAGCGGGTCAGCAGTGAAGAGGATGGGAGATATAAGAAAATTCAGTTTACGGAGGCGGCTGAGGACATCCGGTTGGCGCTGCAGCAGGAGATCCAGAAGACGGAGGGACTGCTCGTTGAGGGAATCTCCCGGGAAGAATTAAATACATTTATGAAGGTTGCAGAGAAAATGCTGGAGAACCTGGAACGTTAGGAAGGAGAGAAGTATGTCAGAGCATAATACATTATCGGACGATTTTACTCAGGGAAGTATCGTGGGGAAGCTTGTCAAATTTATGGTACCGGTGCTGGGAGCGTTGATCCTGCAGGCGATGTACGGAGCGGTGGATTTACTCGTCGTGGGGCAGTTTGGAACCGATGCTGGTATCTCGGCGGTGGCGACGGGGAGCAACGTCATCAATCTGGTTACATTTGTGATTACTGCTCTTGTGATGGGCGTGACGGTTTTAATCAGCCGTTACCTCGGAGAGAAGCGGAACGAACGGATCGGCGGCGTAATTGGAGGGACGGTCTGTTTTTTTGTGATTTTTACAGCGGTTATCATGGCCCTGCTTCTGTTTCTGGCTCCCGTCTTTGCATCACTGCTCAATGCCCCGGAACAGGCCTACGACCTGACGGTGCAGTATGTGAGAATCTGCGGTGTGGGGATTGTATTCGTGGTAGCTTATAATGTGATCAGCGGCATCTTCCGCGGACTGGGAAATTCGAAGCTGCCGCTGATTTTTGTCCTGATCGCCTGTATCGTAAATGTTATTGGAGATCTGCTTTTCGTGGCAGTTTTTCACATGAATGTGGCGGGCGCCGCGCTGGCCACGATTCTGGCCCAGGCGGTCAGCGTGGTCCTGTCTCTGTTTATCATCCGCAGGCAGAAGCTGCCTTTTACCATTAAGAAAAGTGATATCCGCTTTAACCGTGAGATTCTGGTATTTTTAAAGCTGGGAATACCGCTGGCGCTTCAGGAAATGCTGACAAATATATCATTCTTAATTCTCTGTGCGATTGTAAATGGAATCGGCCTTGAGGCGTCCTCCGGGTATGGAATCGCCCAAAAGGTCATTTCCTTTGTCATGCTGATCCCTTCTGCGCTGATGCAGTCCATGTCGGCCTTTGTGGCCCAGAATGTGGGGGCCGGCAAAGAGGAACGGGCCAGAAAGGCGATGCTCACGGGAATGGGGCTCGGCGTCTGCGTCGGTGTGTTTATCTTTGCGGTTACGTTTTTCAGAGGGGATATCCCAGCGTCGCTGTTTACCTCCAATGAGTCTTATATCGTGCGGGGAGCGGAGTACTTAAAGGGATTCAGCCCGGAGGCCATACTTACCTGTATTGTATTCAGTTATATCGGCTACTTTAACGGCCATGGCATGTCGCTTCCCGTTATGCTGCAGGGAATAACGGCGTCGTTTCTCGTGAGGGTGCCGCTGTCGTATGTGTTCAGCCTGAAAGAAGGGGCCAGCCTGTTTGATATTGGACTGGCGGTTCCGCTGGCTTCGGTGTATGGGATTGTGTTTTTTACGGTGTGGTATGGGTGGTATCGGAAGCGTGAAGGGAAAAAAATATAATATACCATATTTTCCCAAGAGTGTTTTAACTTTATCATAGTAAAATAAAAGAAATGAAGAATGCTAAAAGGACTGGAGCGGATGAATCCGCGCCGGTCCTTTCCTGCATCTTTTGTTCAAATCAGGAAGAAAGATGTTTTTTGCGATATTCTCTTGGTGTGCAGTGTAATACTGTCTGGAAGGCTTTTCCGAAATAACTGCCATTATTAAAGCCAACCAGAGTACCAATTTCAGTAATTGATCTTGAGGTTCCTGTAAGTAGGTCTTCCGCAGCCCGTATACGGCACTGAAGTAAGTATTCAACAGGAGTCATACCTATATTGCGCATAAAACAGCGATAGCAGACTCGTTCGCTGACGTTTGCGGAAGCTGCAATGTCTTCGACGGTAATCTTATATTGATAATTGCTTTGAATATATGAAATCATTGCCTTAATACGTTCGTTTTCAACACTGGATTTTATTTTTTTCTTATTTACGATAGGCTGGGCTTCTTTTAAGAGCAGCAGCCAGAAGGAGGAGAGCAAGTCGCGAACCATGAATTCATATCCAAAAGGTTCGGCTTCTGCGAGAACATAAGAGGTCTTGAGCTTTTCAAGAATGATTGTATGTGAGGGAATATCAGGGGAGAATTTAAAATATTCCAGGTTCTTGCAGTTGACTATAGGGTTTAAGTATTTCTGTTCAAATACACTATTATAAAAACCGCCCAGAAACAGTTTCTTAAACGTATGGGCAAGCAGAATGCTGCCACGGCAGTCTTTAGAAGGTTTCAGCAAATGCAGTACATTGGAGTTCATAAAACAGCCGTCCCCTTCAGAAAGCGTTACGGTCTTTTCCTTGATATGATATTCGACGGTACCTCTCTGTACATAAATTAACTCAATTTCATCATGCCAATGCCATGGAATATATCCCCCCGGATACTTATCCATCTCGACATAGCAGCAAATATAGGGAAAGTCAGGGGTCATGTGAAGAATCTTTTCCTCAAGATTTTCATTCAGTTGAATATGGGATAAAATCATAAAAAATCCTTTCTGTGGCTAATATAAAAGAAAAAACAAATATATTGTACAAAGTGGCGGGATATTTATAATAATAGGCAATATAGTTGTTTAATTATTATAATAATATCATTATAATTTTAGTATGTAAATAGTACAAAATAACAAATGTAGCTAAAAACGTCACAGGTGAAAAGGAGAGGATGAGGAAAATGGGAATGCATTTGGAAAGATTAGTTAAAAAAATGGAAGAAGGGAAAATCGTCTGCGGTGTATGTGTTTCTTTGAATGATCCGGCTGTCAGTGAATTGGTTGGAATGGCAGGATATGATTTTGTATGGATCGAAGGGGAGCATGGTGCTATGGGAAGAACGGAGATGCAGAACCTGATGATCGGTGCCCATGCAGGCGGAGCTGCAGCCATGATCAGACTTCCTTATACGGATGCGGCATTGGTCCGTCCGGTGATGGATATGGGACCGGATATCATCGGTTTTCCGTTTATTAACACTGCAGAAGATGCAAAAAAAGCGGTGGCGGCTTGCACCTATCCTCCGAAAGGCGTGAGGGGCTGGAATCCTCAGAGAGCTGGTCATTATGGACAAATGGGGCAGAGTGCATATGTGGACAAGGCTGATCGGGAAACACTTAAGATGATGATTGTAGAACAAGAAGAGGGATTTCATAATATTGAGGAGATTGTAAAGGTAGACGGTGTGGATTTAATTGTTTTGGGACCTGGAGATTTATCAGTTGGCATGGGTCTAAAAGGGAAACAGGATGATCCCTGCATCGCAGAAATGATGAATCATGCAGCTTCCGTATGTGTGAGTTGTCGAAAACCGTTTCTTGCATGGCCTTCCATGACAGAACAGAGTCTCCGTGAGTGGGAACAGAAAGGTGCTTCTTTATTTGGCTTTCCGCAAGACTCCTTTTTTATATCTCAGGCTATTATGAAACTGTGGCCTGAATATGAGAAGGCGATACCGTCAAAAAAACGTACGAGATGATAGGAGGGAAAACATGAAAGTAACATTAAATGTTATGGATGAGAGAATATATCGTTTGATTAATTCTGAGGAGGACATTGAAACGATTGTTTCTGGGATGCATCTTACGGAAGGCGCCGTATGGGACTACGAAAGGGACATGCTTCTGTTTAATGATATCCCTGTTTCCAATACTATGGAGTGGAATGAAAAGGCTGGTTCAAAAGTGTTGTTTTATAATGGAAAGAAAGCAAATGGCCAATGTTTTGATCTTGAGGGAAGATTGGTGGTGTGTGAACATGCGGTAAGCCATTTGAGCCGATGTAATCCGGATGGAAGCGGATACGAGACGTTGGCGGTATCTTGTGACGGAGTTGAGTTAAACAGCCCCAATGATGTTGTGTGCCGCAGTGACGGATTGATTTATTTCACCGATCCAGACTATGGAAGGCAGGATGCCCCGGCTGGAGTCGGACGGCCGATACCATCAGATAAACGGCCGGTATACATACTAAATCCTGATACAGGCGAAATCCGGACAGGGGCAGATACATTTAAAAATCCCAATGGATTGTGCTTTTCCATAGATGAAAAAACACTTTATGTGAACGATTCGCCGACTTATCAAATTATGATGTTTGATGTAGAAGATGATGGATCGCTTGTTAACGGGAGATTATTTGCCAGAACGCCGCAGCTGGGAAGTGATGATACTGTGCCCGATGGAATGAAGATTGATGAAGAAGGAAACGTATTTTGCTGTGGGCCGGATGGACTTCATATCTATGCAGCAGATGGTACTCAATTAGGGATTCTGGTAACAAGTGGGATCGACACAGCGCTTAATTTCTGTTGGGGCGGAAAAGATGGAAAAGATTTCTTTATTACCTGTAAGGGAAGTGTTTTGAAGACAAGAACTCAAACTTGTGGTTACACTCATATTCAATATAAAAAGGGGATTATACCGAGGAGAGATGTCAGGTGAATCAAAAGAAAACCAAACAAATAAAAATCCGCAATAAAAGCGCTATGATGGTTCTGGCCGGCATACTTCTGGTATGTATTCTTTTTTCATGTACCACGAGAACATTTGCTACAAGTGCCAATTTCTTTCGACTGCTTCGTCAAATGGTAATTATGATTGTTATTTCTACAGGAATGACATTTGTAGTCGCCACAGGTGAGATGGATATTTCAGTAGGTGCAATTTATAACCTGGTTGTGAATTGTATGGCTTTAATGATTCTGCGAGGAGGGACTAACCCGTGGGCTGCTGCGTTGATTGGGATTTTTATTGGGGCTTTGTGCGGTGCTTTTAACGGGTATGTCGGAGTGCTTTTAGGACTGCCTGCCATTATTATTACGCTTGGAACTTCTTATGTATATAAGGGACTGACATTGGTGTTGACCGGTGGATACAGTGTGGGAAACCTGGGGAAAAGTTCCTTCTTTAATTTTGGGACGGGCACTCTTTTTCATATTAACAATACTGTATATGTATCTTTTGCAGTGGTTATTCTTTCTGCGTGGTGGCTGAGACACAGTGTAGTCTGTCGTGAGTTCCTGGCAATTGGCAGCAATTTAAATGCCGCCAGGTATACCGGAGTTCCGGTTAGGAAAAGAAGAATACAGAACGAAGCGCTCATGGGAGCTTTTGCAGGCTTGGCTGGAGTATTATCACTGGCTTTTATGGCATCAGCTACGTCAGAAGGAGGAAGTGGCTACGAAATGCTGGCAATTACCGCTGTTGTGGCGGGAGGCGGGTCCACAGAAGGCGGAAGCGCATCTGTATGGGGAACATTAGGAGGAATCGTGCTGATTATGGTCATCAAGAACGGGCTGATGCTTCTTGGCATCAGTACAGCATGGCAGGAGGCGACAGAAGGGCTGCTTCTGATTCTGGCGATTGCAATGCAGATGATAACCCGAAAACGGGCCAGATGAGAGGAGGCGGACTATGAGTGATAAAATTCTCGAATTCAGAGATGTATGTAAGAACTTTCATCAGGTGAAAGCAGTAAATAATGTCAGCTTTTCTCTTGAAAAGGGGGAAGTACATGCGCTTTGCGGGGAGAACGGTGCCGGAAAATCAACGCTCATGAATTTGATTGCTGGAGTTTATCGGTATGACTCGGGAGATATGTATCTGGAAGGGAAAAAATATCAACCCAGAAATCCTGCGGAAGCCAGAAAGTGCGGTGTAAATATTGTATTTCAGGAACTATCCCTGTTCTCCCTTCAAGATGCAGAACGGAATATCTTTGCCGGAAGAGAAAAATGCAGAGGCAGTATACTGGAACATAAACGGATGCGTCACCGTACAGCGGAAATTCTGCAAGAGATGGAACTGGACATCAATATTAATGTACCGGTAAAACAACTGTCAATCGGGCAGCGTCAGTGGATCGAGATTGCCCGGGCATTGGCAGGAGAAGCCAAAATACTTATTCTTGATGAGCCGAATTCTGCACTTAATATGTATGAAACTCAGATATTATTTAAGCTGATACGGGAACTAACTGCAAAAGGTATTACCATAATTTATATATCTCACAGAATGGATGAGGTATTTGAGATTGCGGATCGGATAACCGTAATGCGCGACGGTTGTTATGTGCAGACATTAAGAAAAGAAGATACATCAATTGACGAGATCATAGCGCTGATGCTTGGACGTGATACAAAGTGTGTATTCAGTAGAAATCCAGCAAAGGCAGGTAAACTCGTTTTAGAGGCAGAGCATTTATCAGTAAATGGACAACTGGATGACATATCGTTTTCTGTAAGCGAAGGTGAGGTTGTGGGGCTCTCCGGGCTGGCGGGATGCGGGTATGAAGCTCTTTTAGAAGTGTTGTTTGGTCTAAGACGTTTTCATAGCGGGAAAATAATTCTGGAGGGAGAGGAGATTGTCAACAAAACACCGTTGGAGGCGATGAGCAGGCATATAGCCATGGTGCCGTCAGACAGGCGGGATACAGGTCTGATGACAGAATGGTCTATTGAAGATAATATTTCACAGAGTCTTCTCCGGATAACTTCCAGACGTGGATTGATCCAGCATAAGGACAATCGTAGAATTGCAAAAGAATATGTAGAAAAGCTAAATATTGTGTGTAAGTCGGTGGAAGATACTGCCATTGAACTTTCTGGCGGCAATCAACAGAAAGTTCTGCTGGCTAAATGGCTGGCTACAAAACCCAGACTTCTTATACTGG
Organism: Hungatella sp.; assembly: GCF_046966825.1. NCBI lineage: Bacteria > Bacillati > Bacillota > Clostridia > Lachnospirales > Lachnospiraceae > Hungatella > Hungatella sp. The sequence continues at coordinate 125,407 of NZ_JBKVCZ010000001.1, forward strand.
ACGATCCCACCAGAGGGATCGATGTAGGGGCAAAACAGGAGATATATCAACTGATCGACCGTCTGACAGCCCAGGGATTTGCAGTTATCCTGACTTCATCGGAGATTGATGAGTTGACTGCATTAAGTGATAGGATTTTACTGTTTCGTGATGGCAGACATATTAAAACTGTAGGGGAAGGTACAACGAAAGGAGAAATTCTAAAATATATTGCAGGCAGCCAGGGAACAAATGAAACTGAAAAAATCAGACTTAAAAACCATACAGCGGATGGAAGAGAGTCAGAAACGACAGATAAGAAGGCCATAAAAAAAGAAGTCGGGGTCTTCCTGGCGATGCTCACTGTACTCTTGGGATTTTCTATTTTTATCCCGTCATTTATGTCAGGACAGAATATTGCTGTCGTTTTGAAACAGATGAGTATTCTGGGACTTTTGACATACGGTATGACATTTGTGTTTTGTGCTGGCGAAGTTGATTTATCCGTAGGGATGGTACTGAATGTAACTATGGCACTGATGGCGCTTCTCATGACAAAGGCAGGCGTGAACCCTTGGATTGCAGTAATAATTGGATTGTTGGCAGCTACAGCACTCGGTGCATTGAATGGGATTCTTGCAGTAACATTCAGGCTCTCCACGATTGTAGTTACACTAGGAACGGTATCGGTTTATAGGGGATTGTCTTTGCTTTTAAATGGGGGAAAAACTATTAGCGGTCTGCCGGGAGGTTCCTTTTTGACTATGGCCAGAATCCGTGTGTTTGGTATCTCTATGATTGCATGGATTTCACTGGTGGTATTTGGAATACTATTATTCCTGTTTAAAAATACCAGATTCGTCCGTCATTTGATATTGATGGGCGATAATGAATCGGCTGCGGGGAAAATGGGAATCAGAACCCGAATGCTGCGGATACAGGTTATGGCGCTCAGCGGTTTTTTAAGTGGTTTGGGAGCAGTTCTCACTCTTTCAAATCTCACTTCCGCAGATACTACGACAGGAGGCGATTATGCTATGTCAGCAATTGGTGCTGTTGTAATTGGTGGAACAAAAATGGGCGGTGGAAGCGGCAGTATGTGGGGATCCCTTATAGGAATCATATTGGTTACCGTTATTCAGAATGGTCTGGTATTTTTGGGTATGCAGTCTGGCTGGCGGTCCTTATTTATTGGAATTACCATGATTCTTGCAATTTTTATTGATACGATGGTGGAAAGGAGGCCCGCGAAATCAGGCTCATCGGAGAGGTAGGAAGGAAAGAGTTTTATAGAGGAAGAAAACAAAAGATGCAGAGGGAAAGGAGATTTACTATGAAAAAGAGAAATGCGGCAGCGTTATGTATGGCAGTAGTTTTAGGTATTACGGGGTGTACTTCCGTTGTATCCACTGAAGGGGATACAAAATCGACAACAGAGAGTGTTGCGAAAGATACATCAGCAAAAGAGACAAGTGAAAAGTCAAAAGAAACCGAGCAGGCGTCTGAAGCTAAAGAACCGAAAACAGATGATTACCATATTGGTTTTGTTGTCCATACGACCTCCGGTGATGTTATGTCTTCCATAGAATATGGGGCTAAGGCGGCCGCGGAAGACTATGGTGTGAAGCTTACCTACACAGGGCCGGTTGATACTGATAATACAGAGCAGATTTCTATGTTTGAGTCTCTGGTGGCAGCAGGCTGCGATGCAATTGTTATCATTGCTGGAGATCCTACTGTGTGGGATGAACCGATTAAAGAAGCGGTCGAAAAGGGAATTACTGTAATTGTGACGGATACGGATGCGCCAACTTCACAGAGAGCGGCTTATTTTGGAGTAGATACAGCAAAACTTGCGTATGACCTGGGATCTGCTGTAAGGGAGAAGACCGGAGAAGAAGGAGTGGTTGCGCTTGGCGTGTGCGTACTTGGACCGGCATCTCATGCTACTCGGGCAGAGAAGGTAAAAGAAGCGTATGACGGAACTAAAATGGAATTTATTGGTGTATACGAAACGGACCAGGATACAACTTTAAATTATAATAACTGGGAAAATATCTACACTTCTAACCCGGATTTAAAGGCAATGGTTGGATTATCTGCGTTGGAAACAACTAATATGGGAAAAGTAAAACAGGCTAGTGGTGGAGAAACTGTTATGGCGGCTTATGATCCAGGAGCGGAAGCCTTAAATCTCCTGGAAGAGGGGTATCTTGATGTATGTGCATTCCAGAATGTATGGATGGAAGGCTATCTCCCTGTACAGGCGGCGGCCAGAATGCTGACAGAAGGAAAGAAACTGAAAGGCGGAGAAAATCTTTATGAGGGCCAGATTGTAACCTCTGGCGAGGTGACGGATGAATTAAAGAATCGGGCACAGAGTGAAGACACAATGAACGAATGGTATCGGAATTTTATTAAGGAAAATGGATTAGAGAACTTTGGCCTTTCCGATTAAGCGTTTAAATATGCTGAAAGAAAGGAGATAAGGTATATTGGTAAAATTAAAAACGGGCATTCATTTTCTGTTTGGACAAAGTGAGCCGGTGACATACTTTTATCCTATTATTGAACGGTTTGCATTTTTGGGATTTAAGTGTGTGGAACTGCCACCGGACCCATTTTTAAGAGATTATGAGCGGCTTCGTGATCTGGTGCAGTATGCTGGAGAGAAGGGCGTGGAAATTGTTTTTAGCTGTGGGTTTCCTAAAGATTGTGATATGGCTTCCGATGACTGTGCAGTCAGGGAAAATGGAATAAGATATATGCATCAGATTCTGGAAATGATGGAGCGCGCGGATATCTGTCTGTTGGGAGGAACTTTTTATACGAAATGGCCCTCTTACAGGGTAGAGACACTTCCTATGACTGAAAAGCGGCGGATTTTTGAACGAACAGCACTTTGCTTTAAGAATGCGGTAAAAGAGATTCGTGGCAGCTCAATAATACTGACCATTGAACCATTAAACCGGTTTGAAGGTTACCTGATTAACACTGCTGAAGAGGGCGTTCGGTTTTGCAAAATAGTGGAGAATCCAAATGTTGGATTGATGCTGGATGGGTTCCATATGTCGGTAGAGGAAAATTCTATTCAGGAGGCAATTCTAACAGCAGGTAAGTATTTAAGACATCTTCACCTTGCAGAAAATAACAGAAGGCTTCCGGGAGTGGGGAAGTTTCATTGGGAAGAGTATTTTTCTGCTTTAAAAGATATTGGCTATTCCGGACGATTTGACATTGAAGCTTTTACGACACCGGGAGGCAGTGTGGCTGCCAGCGTAGCTTTATGGAGAGAGTTGGAAGAAGGTATGAATCTGGAGAAGGAAAATGAAATGCTTCTTCAATCTATAGATTTTATAGAAACAAAATGCCGTTTTTATAATATCTTGGGGGAATAGGATGACTGCAAAAAAAGGAGCCGAAATAAAAAGGCTCCTTTTTTAATGTGTCTTACTGCTGAAAAAATAGGAGCGATTCAATTGCCATACGCCTCCTCCCGTTATATAATGGGTCATATCGGCCAATGCCGGTAAATAGATCAAGGGAGGTGAAACCAATTTACAGAGGTCATAAACACGATGCGGCGCATTCGATTGATTTCTATGCCTATGAGTCGCGGCTCAGAAGCTGGAATGCGGGGCTTAAGATGGCGGTGGGGATGGCGGCGCTCTGTCTGTGCATCGCGGCGGACAAGCTGTCGGTGTCGGTATTTGTAATCTTTACCATGGCCTGCATTACGGTTATTGCGGGAGGCTTATCGCCTGCACGGTATTTAAAGCTGCTTACGATTCCTCTCGCCTTTCTTTTTATGGGGACTGTGGCGATTGCCATAGGTATTTCACGCAGGCCCTGCGGCGACTGGTATATAAGCGTTCCATGGTTTTCGCTCTATGTGACGAAGGCCGGGCTTTTGCAGGCTGTGCTGCTGTTTACCAGAGCGCTGGGGGCGGTCAGTGCCATGTACATGATGACGCTTGCCACGCCGGCCAGTGAGATGATCGGAGTCTTAAAGCGCATACACGTACCGAAAATGATTGTGGAACTGATGTATCTGATTTACCGCTTTATTTTCGTATTGAGCGACACCCACAGTCAGATGAAGCAGGCCGCTGTTTCCCGGCTGGGAACCTGCGATTTTAGGACATCCTGCCGTACCTTCGGAAGTACCGCCGGCAATCTGCTGGTGGCATCGTTGAAAAAGGCGGACACGTATTATGACTCTCTATTGTCCCGGTGCTACGACGGGGATCTCTGTTTCCTGGAGGAAGAGAAGCGGATCAGGGGAAGCCAGGCGGCAGCGGCAGCAGGATACTTACTGCTGATTGCGGCGGTGTGGATCTTACTGTAGTCCGACATCGGAGTGATACAGAGAAAATGAGAGAAAAGGTGGTGAGTATGTGGATGAGAACAGAGGAGATGTGATTTTGGAGACAGAGCATCTCTGCTATTCCTATGACAGCAGGAAAACGGCCCTGCAGGATGTGAACTTATCGGTCAGAAAGGGTGAGCGGATCGCGGTACTGGGTTCCAACGGAGCAGGAAAATCCACGTGTTTTCTGAATTTGAACGGAGTGCTGTCACCGGATTCCGGGAAAATTTTATACCGGGGTACCGAAATTACAAAAAAGAACCGGAACGAGCTGCGAAAGCACGTTGGAATTGTGTTTCAGGAGGCGGATAATCAGATTATCGCATCAACGGTGGCCGCGGAGGTTTCATTTGGGCCCATGAATTTAAAGCTTCCGGCCGTGGAGGTGAAACGGCGCGTGGATGAGGCCCTTGCTTGTATGAATTTAGTAGAGATGAAAGACAGGCCGCCTCACTATCTTAGCGGCGGTGAGAAGAAACGGGTCTGTATCGCGGATATTGTTGCGATGGAGTCGGAACTCTTCCTGTTTGATGAGCCGACGGCTTCACTGGACCCTCTGAATACGGCAGTATTCGAGGCGGTTCTGGATAAGCTGTGGAATATGGGGAAAACTCTTTTGATTTCAACCCATGATGTGGATTTCGCCTGGAGATGGGCGGACCGGGCGTTGGTATTTGCCGGAGGCCGTCTGATTGCGGACGACTCGCCGCGCCGCATTTTTCAGGATGAAAGCGTGGTATCGCAGGCGAACTTAAGAAAGCCGGTCCTGATGGATGTGTGCAGCCGGCTGGCGGCCCATGGGCTTGTGCCTGACGGTTCATATGCAAAAGATGCAGAGGAACTGGAACGGCTGTTGTGCCGGCAGCAGGAAGCAGGCAGTTTGAAAATGAGAGCAGACGGAGTCAAATGTATTTGACAGCCGGAGCTGTTTTCGTGTACAATACAATAGAATTACGCAAGAGGTGCCTGTGAAATTCTCCGCAGGATAATAGGGAAAAGGGTGAAAATCCCTTACGGTCCCGCCGCTGTAAAAGAGGAGCAGGGCTCGATAAATCACTGGGTAACCGGGAAGATGAGCTGCTGTGATGAACCTTGAGTCAGAAGACCTGCCTGTTGCGATACGATGCGTCCGGTTACGAGCGATGACCGGAGGCCGAAGCCTTTTTTTGCGTCCGGAAAACCGGGGATCTCTGTGAAGACAGGGGATAAGAGCGAAGAAGAGGCTGTCGTCAAAGTACCGGTCTGATGAGTGGGAATCATCGGATGAGGTGCTTATTTTTTTTGAAGGGAGAATAGAGATGACGAAGAAAGAAAAAAGAATCATGACACTTGCAGTGGCATTTGCATTTACGTTCGGCGTTATGCCGGTTTCGTATGCGATGCACATTATGGAGGGGTATCTGCCTTTGGGCTACTGCCTGGTATGGGGAGCTGTCTGTGTGCCGTTCCTGGCCGCCGGATTCTTTTCCATCCGCCGTACACTGGGTGAAAACAGAAAGAACATCACTGTGCTTGCCATGGCCGGGGCGTTTATTTTTGTGATTTCGTCCCTGAAGATTCCGTCTGTTACGGGCAGCTGCTCCCACATGACCGGAACCGGTCTCGGGGCGATCCTGTTTGGGCCGTCGGCAGTGAGCATCCTTGGAATTATCGTATTGATTTTCCAGGCGGTTTTACTGGCACATGGGGGACTCACCACGCTGGGTGCCAATACCTTCTCTATGGCGATTGCTGGTCCGTTCGTGGCTTTTGGGATCTATAAATTATGCGGAAAGTTAAAGGTAAACCGCTACGTATCCGTATTTCTTGCGGCTACCCTTGGCGATCTGTTTACATACTGCGTAACCAGCCTTCAGCTGGCGCTTGCCTATCCTGCAGAGCAGGGCGGTGTGGCTCTGTCTGCGGCGAAGTTTTTAGGCGTGTTTGCGCCGACACAGCTGCCGCTGGCCATCATTGAAGGACTTCTCACTACTGTTATCATCATAGCGCTGGAATCCTACGCCGGGCCGGAGCTTTCCAGTATCGGATTTGCAAAGGAGGCAAAATAAGATGGATAAGAATAAAAAAATCATTGTAATCGTTTTACTGGTCATTGCCTGCCTGATCGCAATTATTCCGCTGTTCGCGTTAAAAGGCGCAGAATTCGGCGGATCTGATGATGCGGGAAGCCAGATGGTGGCTGAAATCCGTGGAGAAGAGTATGAGCCGTGGTTCACTCCGGTAATGGAAACCCTGATTCAGGGCGAACTCCCGGGCGAGGTGGAAAGCCTGCTGTTCTGCATTCAGACCGGGATCGGCGTCGGCATCATGGCCTTTGTCATGGGACGTTTCGTAGAGCGGAAGAAATGGATGACAAAAAAAGAAAATAAATAAAACAAGCAGTTTTATAGAGCCGGGTAAATTTCTTCTGATAGAATTTTCCGGCTTATTTTCTGCCTCCGGCTGCAAGCCCGACAGCCAGAAGGCGTGAACGGGAGATAAAAGGAAGGGAAATGGAAAAAACTGGACTGTCGGAAAGCATGCAGGCAGCAAGAAATGTGACAAAAATGTTCTTGTTTTCTGGTATGATAGAGAAAAGACAGGAGGCGGGGATTATGGCAAGTGAATTGGGGGCTGCGAATTACGATGAGACGGTCGACAGGAATGGTAAGATGGGGAGCAGAACGGGGGTCAAATTGAGTGACAAATGGAGTGACGAGATGAATCACACACCAAATAATATAGAAGAAATAGCTGCAGTCATTGACTATATCGAAGAACATCTGATGGAGGAGCGGCTGGATTTAGAAGGTATTGCTGCGGCTTTCAACTATTCCAGATATCATTTGCACCGCATGTTTGCATCTGTTACCGGTTTTCCCATGCATACCTATCTTATGAGGCGCAGGCTGACTGAGGCGGCCAGGATGCTGGTGTTTTCGAAAGAGCCTGTTCTGGAAATTGCGCTGGCTTCCGGATACGAAACGCAGCGCTCATTTTCAAGGGCGTTTCAGAAGTATTTTAAACACAGTCCATCCCAATACCGGAAGAAGGGTGATTTCTTCCCGCTGCAGCTGAAATACGATACCTCCCGCCGGGAAAAACTGCGGGGGGACAGGATACTCGAGGTAGCCATGACGGAGGCGAAGACGATATCCATCGTCGGCTTCTGCGGTTCCACAAAGGGCGGTTTCTCTGTAATCGGCAGGTGCTGGAGGCGGCTTCATGCAAAAAAGGGCCGTATCTCCGGCCGCGCGGACGAGGAATTTCTGATTGGGGTAAATGACTACTCTTATTATCCCTGCCAGGGAATGGATAAGGTGTTCCGGTATATTGCGGGAGCAGAGGTCGCCGAAGAACACACGGTTCCCAGGGGAATGCAGGAATTTACACTCCCGGCCGGCCGTTATGCTGTGTTTTCCTTCCGCGGAAGGAATGAGGACAGCCTTCAGCCGGTAGTGGAATACATCTATGGGGAGTGGTTTCCTGAATCCACCTGTCGGTTTGACGACGGCAGACGGTATGATTTTGCAAGGTATGGGGAACGGTTGGACGAAAAGGGAGAAAGTGATATTCAGTTATGGGTGCCGGTTATCTGAGCACCCATTATTTCATCCATAGGAAAGTTAGTCCTATGAATGAAAAATCTCCGGGGGACAGCGTGCCCCGCGCCCTGTTCCTTCTCACATCAGTCAGACAAATTGATTCCCGTAATCATCATCGTTCCATTTACATCATTGAACACAACCGTTCCGTTTTCGCCCATCATCACGCCAGCGCCGTAGGAGTCAAGCTGCGATTCCTGTACGGCGGCGATGGTGTCCTTCATCTTCTGGGTGAACAGCGTTTCTGAGCCGAGGGCGATCAGGTCATTCCGTGTCTCAAGCTCGCGGCCGTCCCCTGATTCCAGGGATATGTAGACCGGATAGCCGCAGAGATCTGCAAAACCTTCCAGATCAGCTGTTGCAACAGCCTTTTTTATTTTTTGAGCAAATGCGGCCGCTCTCTCAGAGTCTGTTTCTGAATCGTTTTCTTCCTCCGTTTCACTGGACTGCTCTGAAGGCGATAGAGAAGCTGCCCCGGTATCATCAATTGAAGTTTCTTCGCTATCTGCTGATTCGGCGGAGAAGGTTTCTCCATTATCCATATCTTTTTCATATGTAGAAGAGACTGTCTCGGAAGAAGCAGACGATGCCGGTGCAAACGCGCAGCCGGAAATGCCCATGGATACTGACAGCGCGAGCGCAGCCAGCCTGTTTAAATGCCTCATATAGATAAGTCCTCCTTTTCATGTATTCAGTGGCAGTATATCATTCCGACAGAGCGGAATCAACTTGAGAATGATTCTTATGGATCAGATCTGGCGGAAGACCTCATGTGAAAATTTCCACCAAGATTAATCTTTTCTATTGTCCTGGAAAATGCTATACTTACATTATCTATTGTCTAAGGAGAGACTGTTAAATGAAAAAATTGATATCATGGAATGTTAATGGCCTTCGCGCCTGCGTAGGTAAAGGTTTTTTAGATTATTTTCACGAAGTGAAGGCGGATATTTTCTGCATACAGGAGAGCAAGCTTTCAGAGGGACAGATTGAACTGGATCTGCCGGGCTACCATCAATACTGGAATTACGCGGAAAAGAAAGGCTATTCGGGAACTGCCATGTTTACGAAGGAGGCGCCGCTATCTGTTGCGTACGGCATCGGAATAGAGGAACACGATCATGAGGGCCGCGTAATAACGGCGGAATTTCCCGATTATTACGTTGTCACCTGCTACACTCCCAATTCCAAGGACGGGCTGGCGCGCCTGCCATACCGTATGACGTGGGAGGATGCATTTCTTCAGTATTTAAAAGGGCTGGAAGAGAAGAAGCCGGTTATTTTCTGCGGTGATTTAAATGTGGCACATAAGGAGATTGACTTGAAGAATCCGAAGACTAACCGGAAGAACGCGGGCTTCACAGACGAAGAGCGCGGCAAGTTTACAGATCTTCTGGAGGCCGGATTCATCGACACCTTCCGCTGGTTCTATCCGGACAGAGAGGAGATTTACTCCTGGTGGTCGTACCGGTTTAGCGCCAGATCCAAGAACGCAGGCTGGAGAATTGACTATTTCTGCGTATCAGAATCGTTAAAGGACAGGCTGGTCAGTGCGGATATCCATACGGAGATACTTGGCTCCGACCATTGCCCGGTGGAACTGGTGATTGAATAGAAGCGTGGATTCTATACAGCGATGAATAAGGAACGGAGAGACGAATTACAAAGATGAATTTATTAACGATAGAACATTTGACAAAATCATACACCGAGCGGCTGCTCTTTGACGATACCAGCTTCAGCATCAATGAGGGTGAGAAGATCGGCCTTATCGGGATCAATGGAACGGGGAAATCGACGCTATTGAAGATTGTGGCGGGGCTGGAGGAACCGGACGACGGAAGCGTGGTGCGCGGACGTAATCTGGATATCCGGTTTTTATCTCAAAATCCGAAGTTTCATGACGGCGATACGATCCTGGAAAGCATTGTCCGTGAAAATGAGGGACACGCTCATGTGTGGGACTTAGAGAGCCAGGCAAAGACGATGCTTACAAAGCTGGGATTCACGGATTTTGACGACCGTGTGGAGACCCTTTCGGGAGGCCAGAGAAAACGGGTGGCGCTGGTAAGCGTCCTTCTTTCCACGGCGGATTTACTGGTATTGGACGAGCCGACCAACCATTTAGACAGCGCCATGGCGGACTGGCTGGAGACGTATCTGCGCCGGTTTAACGGAGCGCTCTTAATGGTAACTCATGACCGGTATTTCCTGGACAGTGTGACGAACCGGATCGTGGAGCTGGACAAGGGCAAATTATACAGCTATCAGGCCAATTACGAGGGCTATCTGGAACTGAAGGCCCAGCGCCTCGATATGGAACAGGCCACGGAACGCAAACGCCAGTCCCTCTTAAGGGTGGAGCTGGAATGGATGCAGCGCGGCGCACGGGCCAGGTCAACCAAGCAGAAGGCCCATATTGAACGGTTTGAAACACTGAGGGACCAGAAGGGGCCGGAGGCGGATCAGAACGTGGAGCTGGACTCCGTTTCCAGCCGGCTGGGCCGCACGACAGTGGAGCTGGAGGACATCAGCAAGGCCTATGGCGACAAGGTTCTGATGAAGGATTTCACCTATATTTTCCTGAAAAATGACCGCATCGGCATCATCGGTCCCAATGGAAGCGGAAAATCCACGCTGATGAAGATTATAGCCGGGTGGCTGGAGCCGGACGCGGGTAATGTGACCGTCGGACAGACTGTCAAGATGGGATATTTCTCCCAGGAAAATGAAGCTATGGACGGAAGCGTCAAGGTAATCAACTATATTCGCGGTGCCGCAGAGTATGTGAAGACAAAGGACGGCAGCATCAGCGCGTCTCAGATGCTGGAGCGCTTTCTCTTCCCCTCCAGTGTGCAGTATACGGTGATCGACAAACTTTCGGGAGGAGAGAAACGGCGGTTATACCTGCTTCGCATCCTGATGGAAGCGCCCAACGTCCTGCTTCTGGACGTAAAATGGAGTAAGGATTTTTTATGTGTATCATGTGCATAGCGTTAAAAAGTGAGGGAAATAGAAACTGCATACACAGATAGAAAGGTAAAGTGTGTATAGCGTTGACATAGATTAGGATTGTAACTGGAGGCTGGGGATGACCTGGAGGCCAGTTTTTTTATTGTCCATTTTTAATGGAAAGTCATCAATTGTTTGTTGGTTATTGGGGTAGCTTTTGCGAAAGAAAAAGGTATAATGCTGTACTGACAATCAAAAAAGGAGGAATGAGGAAACAATGCCATTACAGAAACCAAGATCCGGGACAGCCAGAGAGAAAAGAAATTGCTGGTCGAGAGGAAACGGATCATACAGCTATAGGGGAGAACTGAAACACCGACTTTCCCTGAACAGGCGGTATCTGAACCGGAAGGTTCGCCGTTACTCAGGAGATGCGCTGAAAGGGAATGAATACCGGAAAATATGCAGGACGGCCTATATGGTGGATTTCACTTGATAGCAAGCCATGCTCTTCATTTTTGGAGAACATGGCTTTTATCTGGTTGTAGTCAAATTCTGTTGATGATTCATAGAAGGAGGAACGGAATCCATGAAAAAGGAAATCTATTCTGTGACATGCCCGAAACGATTTCAATTTGGCGATCCAATGTATTTTGAAGAATTTAAGGGGAAGAAGCTGGCAAGTCTGGTGGCGGACTGCAAACCGCCGCGCAACTTTGTGGCAAAGGTTGTTTTAACGGAAGAACCAATAGAGGAATACCCGGATGAGATGTCCCGTACTATGACGCTTTATATGGCGCCGAAGGAAACAATCGACACCTATGTGGACGGCTGTATGTACAAGGGTCAGGATGTCATGGAAAAAGAAATTGGAGTTGATACCGCAAAATACCTGATCAATGTGGATGGGCGCTATGAGGAAATCCATACTGGCGCGGACGGTTATTGGGGAAATTATCTGGAGCTTTCCCGTGAACAGGGCAAGAACCGGATTCTGGATGCGATGACGGTATCCGTGTGCATGCCGGAGTTTGAGGATTTTGAAAGTATGAAGCGGATGACAGGATATTTCTTTTTAGATGCCCAGCTTTTAGAGGCTCCAGACATCCAGACCACACAGATGAAAATGGAATAACAGATTACAAGAGGAACAGAGACGTTTTTATACCGAAACGAATCTAAGAGGATTTATTTTTATATCCCAAAATGAAGGGTAATACCAGATGGAAGTGAGGAATTATGCCAATGAAAGATTACGAAGTAAACACCGCCGTATTATTCCATACCGGTTTTGCTGACGGGGAATGCAATCGCCTGATGTTTGAAGGGATGAAAGAAAAAATAGTCAATGACATCAGGAGCGCATTCGAGAAAGACAGCACACTTTCCCAAAATATCACCAGTAACCTGGATTTTACGTTTTCCGGGTACAAGGTAAAAGTGGAGTATACGTTCTCGTGCCATGACGAAAACGAGGCTGAAGCGGAAAGTTTTTCAAATTACTGTCTGCAGAATATCCGGGAAGGACTGCAGGAAAAGGGATACACCATGGAGAAAGTCACCTGTGAGGCAGGCGAGATGGATATGGCGTGGCTGGATCGGCTGGAAACTATGTGGTTTGGATAAAGCCCGCCAGGATGCGGCTAAAAGTAAAATGGATATAGATACCACATTCAGGGAGGCTGATACAATGATGCATTATGAACGCGTGAGAACCGATTTATCACAGGCAGAAAAGACAATAAAAACAGCGCTGAGATCCACGGTCGATTCGGAAACAGAAAAAGCGGCATTGGAGGAAGCGCTGGAGCTGGTTCAGCAGGCAAAGGAAAAATGCCGGATGGTTCAGGAAGAATCCATGCAGGCGTTGTTTACACGGGGCATGAAAATGCAGTAGATGATGGAACTGCAAATGAATAAAAAAGAGAAATAAGTAAGACCGATTATGTTCTTCATGTGAGAATATAACCGGTTTTTTTATTTTTAAAGCGATTGAAGGTGAACACTTATTTTGAGAGAAAGGACTGAGAACCATGACTGCAAAATTTATGGCCAGTACACCATATGCCAATACCGAGTTTGAGATGCAGATGATTCCTGGCTTCACACCCCGCAGAAGCGGAATGACGGTGAGCCGCTTTGAATACAGCGTTTGTGGCGATGACGGTAGCTGCTGCTCACAGCAAGGCAGAAAGAAAAAAGATACAAACCCTGCTGGCTGCGTCTGCCTGCGTGAACGGCTTGTGACGGGCTGTGTCCCCTTTCATGAGCTGTTGGGCGTACTTACCGCAGAGGTACGGGAACGCCCCTTTGTGAGCCGCGTGTCGCGCCTGTCGGCCAGACCACGGACGTTATTCTCTGACCGCAGGCATTTCCGATGCTTTGAACGACAGTGGAAGGAACGTACAAAGATGCAGGATGAGTCTGCGTGGTGCGCCGCCCTGTACCTTCTGACCGCAGATATGTTCCTCTGGAGCAAAGCCGAGGCGGCGGTGCGTCCGGATTTGATTGATTTTTCATCCATCCATATTCACGGTGTGGATCTGGACGGCTATGTTTTGTTTCATACAGCAAAAGACTTATACAAAGGAACCAAACACATCAGCCTTTCGGAACTGACCGATCCGGAGTTGGTGAGTGATGAAGCCTTCTGGCTGATTATCACCGCGTTCCTGATCCGGCGCTATGGCCCGGCTGTCATTTTGAAGGAAACGGAGGGTAAAGAATGCTTGAAATCTATTTAACCGATGGCGAAGATCAGGGCGTGTGGTTAAAGCTGCCATCCTCATCCGCTGAACTTGGCGAAGCCTATGCCAAGCTGGAGGAAGCGAAGGAATACCCGAAAATAGAAATCCATGATGTAAAGTCCCCCGTAGATGGTCTGGCGGACTTTTTGACAGGGAAACCAGCCACATACCACAGTCTGGAGGAACTCGATTTCCTCGCCAGACGGATGGAGGGCATGACGGAACAGGAGCGGGAAATCTTCGGAGCCGCTGTGCAGATTGAAAAGCCGTATACCCTGATGGAACTTGTGAACCTGTCCTGCAACCTGAATAAATTTGCGTTTTATCCGGATGTCCGGACAGAGGCAGAGCTGGGGAAATATCTGATTCAGAAGGATTATGACCAGATACCGGAAGAACTCGCCGCCGCTTTGGATTATGAGGTATTTGGCCGGACGTATGCGGAAAATCACGCCGGACAATTCACACAATCAGGCTATGCCTTCAGAACCGGCGAGGCGCTGGAGCCGCTCTATGATGGAAAATGCCTGCCTGATCCAAATTATGAGAAAAACAGTCTGCTGAAGGTGTCCTGTTACAAGGATAAAAAAGTGGATTCATTCTATCTGCCTGTGCCGGATATGAGACTGGATTATTTAAGGAATAAACTTAGAATATCCAGTTTGGAGGACTTCCGGCAATTTCATGTTCTGGATGAGCTGGAGGGGCTGAAGGAACGTCTGCCCTGTGGCAGTTCCATACCGGAACTGAATCGTTTTGCCGCAGCGCTGAATATGAAATTAGATGGTACAAGAACGCAGCAAAAAACACTATTTGCAGCACTGGAAGCGGAAGCCCCCAGCACAATGGAAAGAGCGATTCAGATTGTGGAGACTCTGGGGGATTATCGGATTGTTATGGAACCGAAGGAGTTTAAAGAACCGGCGGACTTCGCTCATAGAGCGCTGGAGATTAGTGACAGTTACTATGTTGATAAATTCACAGCAAGGTTTTTAAATTTTACCGCCCTTGGAAAAGCCATGATGAAGGAAGAAGGTGCCATACAGACCACCTGCGGGCTGGTGGTGAATGAGCGGAATACGATACAGCCGCTTCCGGAGGAATTGTCCTCCTTTAAGCTGTTCAGCCCTCTGGCCGCGAACCTGTTTACCAGACATGAATGGGGGTACTCTGACCAGCCACAGGAAATAGATGCTTATGATTTATGTGAGTACGAGAAACTGTTGCGGGATTTCCTGAAGAAGGAGTCGCTGGAATTCGAGGGGGAACGGGTGCTTGCCCCCTATCTGAACAATAAGCTGCTGGAGCGGAAGGTTTACTCCATGACTCCCACGGTCGAGGAATGGGACGGAAAGCTGTGGGGAGTTTTGGAAGTGCAGGCGTATGGGGAACTGTCGGAGGGAGAATTAGAGGAACTGAAGGAGGAATGGGCGGGACAATGCAGTGATGGGTTTGGAGAGGGTTTTGAACAGCGTTCCATCGAAGTGGACAACGGTGAGATGTATGTGTGCTTTTGGCAGCCTGGAAACAATTTTGTGATTCAAACAGAGCAGGAATTGAAATCCGGCCAGTCACAGGGATTTGGGATAAGAATGGGAGGAATGTAGATGCAGGTGACTATCATAGCCAATCAATACCGGGGGCGGCGTGGCTATCACGGCGCGGATTTAGAACTGCCAGCCAGCCGGTATGAGGTAGACGATGCCTTGCAGCGCGCCCATGTGCCGGAGGGCGGCGGTTATGAACTGCATGGCTTCAGAGGGTTTCTCAGTTTTGTCAGATCCGCCCTGACTCTATCGGGCAGTAAAACGCTGGAGGAATTAAATCTGCTGGCGGTTAAGGCAGGCCGGATGAATGAAACGCAGCTTGGAGCCTATGAAGGGATTCTGAAACTCCGGCAGGACGCCGATATCGACCACCCCATGAGTATGAAGGAACTGATCAATGCCGCCTACAACGTGGATAGTTTTGAGTTTCATCCCGGCGTCATCAATGATTATGATCTCGGCGCAATCTGTATGCAGAGTGGAATGCTGGATCTGATTCAGGACCTGCCTGACGAGGTGTTCGACCTGCTGGATGAGGAAAAGGTCGGTCAGGCACTCCGCCGTAATGAGCAGGGTACCTTTACCTCGCAGGGTTATGTATACTGCAGCTCGAAGGATTGGCAGGAGGTCTATGACGGCGTTCATCTGCCGGAACAGCCGGACAGACACAGCGGTCTGATTTCCCTGCGGCTGGAAAGCGTGAACAACGTTCCGGTTATGGACAGCGGCGTGTGGCTGGAATTACCCGCCGATGAGCAGGCCATGCGGTTGGCGCTTGCTTCACTTGGAGAAAGCACCTTTGACACCTGTGTGATTGCCGAGGCAGAGAGCATCCTCCCCTCCCTGAAATACCAGCTTGCTGGTGACGAGGACATTGGCAGGCTGAACACGTTAGCAGGGAAGATACAGGCGTTTCCGGACAGGCGGACACTGGTGAAATATAAGGCTGTGCTGGAGCTGGAGGTCTGCAATGACCTCGATATGCAGTTGGATATTGCAGAGAATCTGGACTGTTATGATTACGATCCCATTATTCTCTCCCCGGAAGCCTATGCGGAATATGTCCTGAAAGAAGCCGATTTCGATGTAAACGATCCGGCATTTTCCAGATTCGATTTTAAAGGCTATGGGGAGCGTTACCTGCAGGGCAATGGTTTTGTCGCCACACCCTACGGCTCCATCGCCCGCAATGAGAAACCCTTTGTGCCGGAGTATACCAGACCGACTCCCGGAATGACCATGCAGTAAAAGCAGAGAAAGGAATATGCGATGGCAGTATTTGATGCGACAAAAGAAGGATATATGCTGGCGGAGATTGACGGGAAGCCCGTCCTTTTCACCAATATGCGCCTCGACCGTGACACTGTCCCGGAGGGGCTTTTTTGTTATGATGTACGGGATTCTGATGATTTGGACGGCAGCTTTGCCGAGATCAAACGGTCTGTGATGGTCAACCACTGGGGAACCATCCTGTGCCGGGGGCCGTTTCCGTTGGATGAACATGGCGGTTATTATCCAGATGACTGGGGATTTATCGACTGGGATATGAGCCTTACGGAATTTCAGCAGGCAGCGCTGGAACAGCTTGCGGCGTTATGAAGAAGGAACCTTCCTATTCCGGCATGGAGATGAAATGACAGATAACGACCGCCGCAGGCAAAGGAGGTGATGCGGCATCAACAGCTTTATTAGTTGGGTGGGCGGTAAAAAGGCCCTCCGCAAGTTGATTTATACCATGTTCCCGGCTAAGTTTGACCGTTATATTGAGGTATTCGGCGGCGGTGGCTGGGTGCTGTTCGGGAAGCCGCCCGACCAGAGGTGCATGGAGGTCTACAACGATTACAATTCCAATCTGGCCAACCTGTTCTACTGTGTGAAGAACCGGACGGGATCGCTCCTGCGTGAACTGGGGTTCCTGCCCATCAACAGCCGTGATGAGTTTACCGTAATCCGTAACTTCCTCGACAAACAGGAATTCGACACCCGGTTCTTGAACGAGGAACTGGAGCTGGCCGAGATTTCCCTGCCGCCGCCGGAGTACGAGGAAATAAAAGCGATTCTGCAGGAGAATGCGGAGGTGACGGACGTCAAGCGTGCGGCGGCATTTTTTAAGCTCATCCGTTACAGCTATGGGAGCGGATGTACCTCGTATGGCTGCCAGCCCTTTGATGTGCGGAAATGCTTTGCGGCCATCTGGCAGGCATCCCGCAGGCTTTCGGATACCGTGGTGGAAAACAAAGACTTTGAGGCGCTGATCCGGCAGTATGACCGGGAGAACGCCTTTTTCTATTGCGATCCGCCTTATTATGAAACGGAGGGTCACTATGCCGTGGTGTTCCGGAAAGAGGATCACACACGGCTTAGGGATGCGCTGGCTGTGAGTAAGGGGAAATGGATGGTCAGCTACAACGACTGCGAATTTATCCGGGAACTGTATGCCGGTTATACCATCACAGCCGTCACCCGCATCAACAACCTGGCCCAGCGTTATGACGGGGGCTGTGAATTCCCGGAGGTCATCATCACCAATTACGATCCAAGAGAACAGGAACGGACAGAGCCAAGGCAGCTTCATCTGTTTTCCCTATATGATGAGGACGAGGATGACCGCTATGCGATAGCAGAGCCGACCGGCTCGGAAAGTGAGGCAATATGAATCAGTCAGAAAAGAAAATGACACCGGCACCGCCGGAAGGGAACGTCCTTTCCATCCCGAACATCATGCTGGAAGCGGCGGGGATTCCCAAAGACAGCGACCTGACAGTGGAAACACTCCCTGGTGTCCTGCTAATAGGCCATGAGGAACCGTTTAAAACGGTAACCCATCCCCTGCTTGGACTGCTGGAGGATTTGGGGATTCCGTTTGAAGATGTCAGGCAGGCGCTGGAGGAAGGAGGATATCTTGACAAATAAACCGATTTATAAGTTGGTGGATGGGAAAGGCCGTGTGCTGATTCCCAAGGCATTGCGGGACGCGGCAAAGATGGAATACGGTGACATTGTGCGTCTCGGCCTTGCGGACGGCAGGGTGACGGTGCGCAAGGTGGACATCGTGGAAGCTGGCGACCAGTCCCCGGAAGCCGTGGAAGCCTATGTGCGGGCGGCGTTCAAATCCATGCCGGATGCCACAAGGCTGGAACTGATTGGCGAATTGAGCACTCTGCTCCAGAAAAAGGAGGGATAAACCGATGCGAATCTTTACACATGAGGATTGTGACCAGACCGGCTTTGGATTTTCCCTGAAAAATAAGGTGGTTGTCCTGCCACAGTCTGTGCTGCCCGAAGATCATCCGGGGCAGCTTTTCTTTTGCACAGGCGGCAATGGGGCGAATCCCAATCCCATTGGGCGGTCGGTATTTCTGGTTTCCCTGTCCACCGGAGAGCAGTGCCGGTTCCTGCGCGGCGATGTGATGGGGACGCTGAAGCCGGAGCTTCTGCCCGATGAGGCCAAGCTGCAGCTTTCGCAGATCCGCCCATCCGGCGCGTTAGATCTTTCCAGTCATGCGCCGCAATACTCCGGTTACAGTTTTCTGCCCGATGGACGGTATGCTGCGGGCGTCTGGCTGTGCTCCCCGCAGGAGGTCATGGGCTATATGGAAATGCAGAAGCCCTATCAGTACCGGGTGCTGATTTGTGACCGGGATGACTTTGCGGTTATGGAGGTGGTAAAGGGAGAACTGGTTTATCCATCACAGGAAGAACTCGAAGCATTCCGTCAGGGACAAAAAAACGGAGGCATGACCATGACATAAAGGGAGGGAACGGCTATGAAACCGATTCGCATTGAAAGCGGCATCATCGTCTACTACGGAAACCGGGTGGGCCGTGTGTCGGATGGCCGCGCTGTGGTTGATCCCATGTTTGAGGGGCCGGAATTAATTGATTTCCTTACAAAGCAGCGGAATATCCGTGAGGTCCAGTGGACAGACGGGATGTTTGACCGGCTGATGAGCGCCCCCAGGGACGCCCGCGAAATGGAGGTATTAAAGAACTGCCGTATCTGGCAGCTCAAGCCTGATGTGGATATCCGGATGAAATTCGTCAGCTATGACGAACTGTGCAAAAACTTCGGCTCGCCTGATCTGGAAAATTACCAGCAGGTGTATGACGGCGCGGTAGAAACCAATGACCTGGCCGCGCTTTATACCAAGTTCTACCTTGACTACCCGGCCAGTTATACCGGACACATCATTTCCATGAGCGATGTGCTGGAGCTTTATGATGAATCCGGCAGCACCTTCCACTACGTTGACCGTATCGGCTTTAGGCAGGTAGATTTTGAACCGCCTGGACAGTCGATGACGCAAGGACCAATCATGCAGTTTTAGCAGGCGGCATTGTCCACCTGTTTTTACTGAAAAGAAACAGAAAGGACGCTTTTCCCATGAAAAGGCAGAAGAAAAAAAGGAGGAACCACCATGACAGAACTGGATATCCGCATCACTTCCATGTACCCGCCCGGCTCACAGGGAGGAACAAGGGCGTATGCCTCGGCAACCATCGGCGGCTGCTTTGCCGTCCGGGGAATCAAAGTCGTCGAGGGCGGTAGAGACGGCCTGTTCGTTTCCATGCCCAGCCGTAAGACACAGGACGGTTATAAGGAAGTCTGTTTCCCCGTAACCGCCGAATTTAGGGAGCAGCTCCATGGAGCTGTGCTGGATGCCTACCATCAGGCCATTGCGATGGCGCAGGCGGATGCGCCTGCGCAGACAGCTTCCGCGCAGGAAGCGCCTCAGCCCGGTCAGCAGATGACCGGAATGTAACTTCAAAAACAAAAATCTTAAATTATGGAGGAAATCACAATGAAGAAAATCAGAAATCAGGTTATCAAGTTCCGCACCGCTGTCACGATGAAAGCCTTGCAGGCCAAGGAGAAACTCTCTGAAAATACCGGGGAGGGGTATGTGGACACCGCTGTCAAAATTTTGCTTTGCGTAGTGCTGGGCGCTTTGCTGCTGGCCGGTCTCTACGCCCTGTTCAACGATACTGTCCTCCCCACCCTGACCCGCCGCATTCAGGAAATGTTCAACTATGCCGGATAATCCGGCAGTCCTGCTGATGGAAAGTACAGCGGCATTCGCCCCGGTTTTGCTGTCCGTGCAGGCGGGATTATTTCTCCTTCTGCTGTTGGCGGTATCCTTTTGTGACATCCGCAGCCGGGAGATTCCAGACAGTCTGCAGCTTTCCATCGCGGCGCTGACAATCCTGTGTTTTACACCGGAAAACCTGCTGGGTATCCTGGGCGCACTGCCGTACCTTGTGGCTGCCCTGTTTTTCGGCGGCGCCGATGGCATCGGAGGCGGGGATATCAAGCTGGCGGCCTCCACCGGTCTTGTGTTTGGCCTGGCCGCCAGCCTGACCGCTTCCCTGCTGGGACTGGCCGCTTTTACAGCCTTTGGCGTTACCTGTTCCTGTATCAGAAGGCTTCACGGGCAGAAAGGAAGAACCGCCTTCCCCGTGGGACCGTTTCTCGCGGCCGGCTCTGCCGCCGCTTATTTCATGAAGATTGGAGGACTTATCCTATGAAAAAGAAAATCATCGTTACCCTCTGCACTGCTATTCCCGTGGCCGCGCTGGCAGCTTTTTTCTACCGCCGCAGCCATAAGAAGTATTCGGCACAGTAACCAGACCGGGCGGGCTTCCAAGCGAGGCCCGCCTGTCTGAAAGGGAAAGAAGGAGGACATATGGAAGAACGCACGGATGCCGGTCAATGGCTTTATGAACGGGCCGAATTGGATGGAATGGAAGTCTGGGGAACCGGAGCCGCCCTGGATCACAGCAGTGTCCCGGACGGGCTTTACTGTTATAACCTTTACGGTACGGGAGAGCCTGAAGATTTTGCGCATAACTTTATCTCAAAGGAGCCTGTGGAAAAAGATTGTGTGGGCGCGGTCTTATCCGCACAGCCTCTGCCCTTTCAGGGAAAGGAATCGATGGGGTTAGGGTCTCTGCACTTTTTTGACGAGGAACCGATGTGTACCCTGCAGCAGGTTACCGGCGAGGTACGGATGGCTGAGAATCAGCAGCAACAGACCGGATTTCAAATGCAGGGCATCTAAACAAGGAGGAAAACAATATGCAATTTATCAAGAATCGAACGGTCATCGGCGTAATCTGCATTGTGCTGTCCCTCGTGATCTGCTTTGCCGTCACGCCGCTGTTCAATCAGAGCATCAGTGAAAAGACCGAGATCGTCCGGGTGGTGAAGCCGGTAAAGACCGGCGAAGAAATCACTGCAGACAAGGTGAAAACCGTGGAAGTGGGCGGCTACAACCTGCCGGACGATGTGGTCAAAAACCTCGACACCGCCATCGGAAAGTTTGCTTCCGCGGATCTCGCTCCCGGCGATTACATCATCGCGTCCAAGATTGCGGACGAACCCGCCGCCGAAAACGCCTATCTTTACAGCCTGACCGGAGAAAAGCAGGCAATCTCCGTATCGGTGAAAGCCTTTGCCAACGGCCTCTCCGGCAAGCTGCAGAGCGGCGATATTGTTTCCGTCATCGCTCCGGATTATAAGAAGCAGGGCGCTACCGTGATTCCCGCCGAACTGCAGTATATGGAGGTCATCGCGGTCACGGCCAACAGCGGCTATGATGCTAACACCGGCGAACAGGGCGATGAGGATGCGGAAAAGGAACTTCCCGGTACGGTTACCCTGCTGGCAGCTCCGGAACAGGCCAAGGTTCTCGCGGAGCTGGAAGCGGACGGCAAGCTGCATCTGGCTCTTGTTTATCGCGGCGATCAGGCCAATGCCGCCGCGTTTATCACGGCGCAGGAATCTGTGCTGTTGGAACTGTATCCGCCTGCCGAGGAAGAAACGGATGACGGGCAGACCGAGCCGGAATCTACGGAAAGCGAGGGTTCCGAACCCACCGATGCACCGGAAAGCGAGGTGGAATGACGGTGAATTTCCTGAAACGCAGCATTTTCAGCCGGAATACGGGTGGAGATGAACCGGATCTGGAGCCGGAGAACGAAAACCAGATGCTGGCCGTCTGGGGCAGTCCCGGTTCCGGCAAGACCACCGCAGCGGTCAAACTGGCGGCGCGGCTGGCACAGCAGCACCGGGATGTGGCGCTGCTTTTGTGTGATATGAACACTCCCATGCTCCCCTGCATCTGTCCGCCCAATGAACTGGAGGAAGAACATTCCCTTGGCAGTATCCTTGCCGCCAGCCATGTGTCGGAATCGCTGGTGCGGCACAACTGCATCACCCATAAGAAATTCAAACACCTGACACTGATTGGGATGCGTAAGGGTGAGAACGAATACACCTATCCTCCCTATGAGCGGAGTCAGGCCGAGGAACTGTTAAACTGCCTGCGGAACATCGCGCCGTACATCATCGTTGACTGCGGCAGCTATATCGCCAACGACATCCTCTCAGCCATAGCCCTGATGGAATCGGACGCGGTGCTGCGGCTGGTGAACTGCGACTTGAAATCCATCAGCTACCTGTCCAGCCAGCTTCCGCTTCTGAAAGAAAACAAATGGGACGCGGAGAAGCAGTATAAGGTGGCCAGCAATGTGCGCCCGAATGAGGCCAGCGGACACATCGAACAGGTGCTGGGCAGCGTGGCGTTCCAGCTTCCCCATTCGGAGGAAGTGGCGGCGCAGGTTCTGGAGGGGAATCTGTTCCGGGAACTGAGCCTGAAGGACAGCCGTGGATTCCGAAAAGCAATCGAATCCATCACAGGGGAGGTGTTCGGATGTTAGGAGAAAAGCGGAGCAAAGCCGCATTCTTTGGGGATTCCGGCCAGAGTGTTCAGGAAGAAAAAGTGTCTGGGATGAGCCATGAAGCAGCACCGGCAGAAAGCCGTGAACCGGCTCCGGAACTTACGGACAAATTTTCCAATCTGCAGTTCGGCTCGGACTACCCTGTGGGGGATGATACTTGGAAAACACAGAAAGAAGAATCCGGAATGGATGAGCTGGAATCCGTTGCAGATCCGGAAACCAACGAAAAAGAACAGCCGGATGGGGCAGAGAATCCTTCCCCGCAGCGCAGGGCGGCCCGGACACTGCGTACCCACGACCTGTTCTTTGCCGCAGAAAATGGCAGCCGGGATTTTCCCTCCGTGCTGCGGGAGGTGCAGGCATACCTTTCCAAAGAATACAGCAATCTGGTCACCGGCGATGGCAGCGAGGAAGTCAAGGCACAGATCCGCCGCTTTGCAGGCAAATACATTCTGGATCACCGGATTGCTGTCGAGGGGATGACCACCGATGAACTGATTGACGGGATTTATTCCGAGATGGCGGAGTTCGGCTTCCTGACCAAATACATCTACGGCGAGGGCATTGAGGAAATCGACGGTGCGACACGTTCCTAGCTGAAAAGGTTAGGCACTAAACGTAAGAATGTAACAAAGTTCGGTTTAGGAGAACTGATAATCCGATAGGTGGAATGATAGGGGAACGCCTTGAAACGCCTGCCTAAAACTGCGAATGGCATGATTGTGATTAAGCACAAGATTGTCATAAAGCTCGCTGAAGTCGCCTGTATGCACTTGCTAAGGTCAAAAAGGATACAGCAAAACCAAGCCAGAGGTGGCTGGGAGTGATAGGGCGGGGTCTATAAAATACCTATGGTTAGAATTCTACTGTAAAAAGGCAGTAGACGGCGAACCTTTGAGTGTACGGGTCTAAATCTCTAAACAGTCTAACGGCTGTGCTTGCAGAATGCAAGGTCTGTGAGGATTAGTAAAACTTGTTGATATGAAACTCCTTACACCGTTACAGGCGGTGTCAAAGCAGACAGGCTTAAAGAAGGAACCTAAGGGTATATATGTAAAGATAGGATTATCGGAACGTGGTAAGTCAGCAACGTGGAGGGCTTAATCCCTATGAAGCGTTAGCAGGGAAAACATTTTGTATAACCTGCTTTTATGTTGATGAAAGTAGTGGCACAGTACCGATGAAGCCGTGATAATAAGCGGTGGAGGGATAGCCACAAGTCAGTATTTACAGTAAAACACAACTTACAAACAGTTATGAAACTGCATAAGGTTCGAGTATGACTAAGAGAGGCAGGATTTCCGCAATTAAGGAAGTGAAAGCCGACTTATGGCAACTAGAAAATCAAGGAAGAAACAGCGATTGAGAAACAATGAGTATTATGATACTCAGGCGATTTATGATGAACTGTATTCCAAAGCAAAAGAAAATCGGAGATTTACAAATCTATATGACCTGATTGTAAGCAGAGAAAATATATTGCTTGCATATCGTAACATCAAAAAGAATAAAGGCAGTAAGACCAAGGGAGTCAATGCTACTACGATTCTGGATATTGGAAAAGACAATCCGGAGAGGTTAATCTCATATGTGCGAAATAGAATGTCAAATTTTCAACCAATGCCAGTTCGTAGGGTAGAAATTCCAAAAGATAATGGGAAAGTACGACCACTGGGGATTCCGACCATGGAAGACCGGCTGATACAACAATGTATTAAGCAGGTTCTTGAGCCGATTTGTGAAGCCAAATTTTATAAACATAGTTATGGCTTCCGTCCGAATCGGAGCACTCATCATGCCATTGCCAGAGTGTTGGCACTGACCAACCGGCATAACTTTCAGTATGTAGTAGATATTGATATTAAAGGATTTTTCGATAATGTCAATCATGGGAAACTCATGAAACAGTTATGGAGCCTGGGGATTCAGGATAAACAATTGTTATGTATTATATCCAAGATGCTAAAGACTGAAATTAAAGGAATAGGGGTTCCACAAAAAGGGGTCCCGCAAGGCGGAATTCTCAGTCCATTATTATCTAATGTCGTTCTTAATGAGTTAGACTGGTGGATTGCAAGCCAGTGGGAGAACCATAAAACCCACCACTCATATAAAAATCCGACAAGAAAATATGAGTTGTTGAGAAGGGGTAATTTAAAAGAAGTATTTATCGTCAGATATGCCGATGATTTTAAGTTACTCTGTAAAGATAGAAAAACTGCCGAAAAGATGTTTGCAGCCACAAAACAGTGGCTTGAAGAAAGACTGGGCTTAGAAATCAGCCCGGAAAAGTCCAAGATAGTAAATCTAAGAAAACGATATTCTGAATTTTTAGGATTTAAGTTGAAGCTTTGGAAGAAAGGTCAGAAATATGTGGTCAAATCCCACATGACAAAGAAAAGCAAAGAAAAATGCAAGAAAGAATTAAAACAGAAAATCAAAGTATTACAACATGATGCTATCGGTGCACGGGTACAGCAGTTTAATGCTACTGTACTGGGGTTGCATGGGTATTATAAGATAGCCAGTCATATCAGTAAAGACTTTGCAGAAATCGCTTTTCATGTCAATAAGAGCCTTTATTGCAGAACGAAATGTATACGAAGTAAACGAGGTAATAAAAGCAGGGCATATGAACGCTTTTATGGAAAGTGTAAGGTAAAGCCCCTATTTATACAGCGGGTGGCACTTTATCCAATCCATTACGTGCAGACAACTCCACCGGTATGTTTTTCGCAGGATATATGCAATTACACGGTGAACGGCAGGGAGAAAATCCATAAATATCTGCAAAATTTCAGTTATGATACATTGCAATATATCATGAAGAATCCTGTTCAGAACCAAAGTCTGGAATACAATGATAACCGGATATCACTTTACGTTGGACAACGTGGAAGG
Organism: Hungatella sp.; assembly: GCF_046966825.1. Classification (NCBI taxonomy): domain Bacteria; kingdom Bacillati; phylum Bacillota; class Clostridia; order Lachnospirales; family Lachnospiraceae; genus Hungatella; species Hungatella sp. The sequence continues at coordinate 151,226 of NZ_JBKVCZ010000001.1, forward strand.
TGTTTTATTACAGGAGAAAAACTGAAAATATCAGATATGGAAGTACATCATAAAACCATGCGTTCGGAGGGAGGCACAGATGCATATAAAAATCTGGTGTTTGTTACTGGAGCAGTGCATAAGCTGATTCATACAAAAGAAGTAGAAACCATTGAAAAATACCTTGAATTGTTGAAACGAAAATCAATAGACTTCGTGAAGCTGAATAACTTGAGACGTTTAGTTGGAAATTGTGAGATTAGTGAGAATAAGTAAATATTGATGGAACGCCGTGTGAAATGAAAGTTTCATGCACGGTGTGGAGTGGGGGAAAATCCGGAGATAACTTCAAAGGATTACCTATCACTATTCAACGCATGGGATGACGTGGAGGTGCAGTATTCGGGCGGCGTTACCAAGAAACTTACGGAACACTTCGACAGCCCGGAACACGCCATCAATGTGGTGCGCCGGATGCTGCATATCAGCGGCATGGTGCTGGATGATGCCAGTCCCAGCGTCCTTGGGCATCTGAGCAAGAACATCCGTATCGCTGTGCTGAAATCCCCTATCGTGGACGAGGATGTTGGCGTGGCGGCATCCATCAGAATCGTCAACCCCCAGAGCATGAAGAAAGAGGACTTTGTAAAGGGCGGCACGGCCACCGGGCAGATGCTGGACTTTTTGTCCGAGTGCATCCGCTACGGTATCTCGGTCTGTGTGGCCGGGGCGACTTCCTCCGGCAAGACCACACTGCTGGGCTGGCTGTTAACCACCATCCCGGACGGCAAGCGCATCTACAGCATTGAGAACGGCTCCCGTGAACTGGCGCTGGTGCGCAGGGATTCGGAGGGCCGGGTGAAAAACTCCGTCATTCATACCCTGACGCGGGATTCCGAGAACGAGCGCCAGCGGGTGGATCAGATTGCCCTGCTGGACATGGCGCTGCGGTTTAACCCGGATGTGATTGTGGTGGGCGAGATGCGCGGCCCGGAGGCCAACGCGGCACAGGAAGCCGCAAGGACCGGCGTGGCTGTGGTCACCACCATCCATTCCATGAGCTGCGACGCCACCTACCGCCGCATGGTTTCCCTGTGCAAACGGGCCGTGGACATGAGCGATGACACCCTGATGGGCTTTGTGACGGAGGCGTACCCCATCGTGGCCTTCTGCAAGCAGCTTGAAAACAAAGACCGCCGCCTGATGGAAATCATGGAATGTGAGATCCTGCCGGACGGCACAAGGAGCTTCCGCCCGCTGTTCCAGTACCAGATTCAAGAAAACCGGGTGGAGAACGGAAAATTTATCATCACCGGCGAACATAGGCAGGTCAATCCCATCTCGGAAAGCCTTGCCCGCCGCCTGATGGAAAACGGGATGCCGCAGGAAATGCTGATTCAGCTCTGCCGGATGTCCAATGACGGGAAGGAGGGAAAAACCGCATGACTGCCATTCAACTGTTAGCCTGCGCCGGACTGATTGCCGGCGCATTTTTACTGCTTGGCCTAAAGCCGGTGGAGTTTACGGACAGCCTGTTTGCTTTCCTGCTCCGGCCAAAGCACAGCATCCGGGATGACATCAAGGAATCTGCAGGAAGGAAGAAACCCGGCCCCCTGCGCCGGGAAATCACGGAGGCGCAGGCCGTCCTGGAAATGACCGGGCGGGGAAAGCGCTTCTCACTGGTATGCGCGGTCTCTCTTGCGCTGTTCTGCGCGGGCGGCTCCCTTGCCATCCTGCTGGGGAATTTCTTTCTTGCCCCGGTGATGGCGGTAGGCTTTCTGTTTCTGCCGTTCTGGTATGTGAAGCTGACCGCCAGCCACTATAAGCGGGATATTTCCGCAGAGCTGGAAACGGCGCTGTCCGTTATTACTACGGCCTACCTGCGTACCGAGGACATCGTGACCGCCGTGGAGGAAAACACCGCCTATCTGAATCCGCCTGTTTCCAAGGTGTTTCAGGATTTCCTGATGCAGATTAAGCTGGTGAATCCGGACATTGAGGCGGCGCTGAAAATCATGCGGGAACGAATCGACAACGAGGTGTTCCGGGAGTGGTGCGATGCGCTGTGCGACTGCCAGCATGACCGGAGCCTAAAAACCACCCTCACTCCCATCGTGGCAAAACTCTCCGATATGCGCAATGTCAACGCGGAACTGGAGTATATGATTGCCGAGCCGCGCAAGGAATTTTTAATCATGGTGATTTTTGTGGTAGGCAATATCCCGCTTATGTATCTGTTAAACAAGGACTGGTACCATGTCCTGATGCACACGCCGCTGGGACAGATTATTCTGGCCATTACGGCGGCGGTGATCTTTCTCTCGGCCGGCTTTGTGGTGAAGCTGACCCGTCCCATTGAGTACAGGAGGTGAGCAGGATGGGAGAACAACAAAAAGGCTATGTGCCTGCCTATGCCGATAACAGCAGCTTTTATATTCCCGGCGTTCTTCATGTGGAACGTGATGACAGCCGGATGCTCTGTGAGGATGACGAGGCGGCGTCAGTATTGGCTGAGGAAGATGGCATCCGGTTGGTTTATGGAATGGAAGGTGTCCCGGATGGGGTTTATATAGATACGCCGGAAAACCGTGACGCCATTATCGCAGGGTTGGAAAAATATCCGGAATACAGAGAGGTTCCCCGGCAGGGCAGGATTTCAGAAGGACACGGGCAGTTCCCTGACATGGGAATGTGCTTCGGGAAAGGATAGGAGGATATGACGGGACTGTTATTTTTATTCGGGCTGTTTCTTGCCCTCGGCCTGTTCTTTCTGGCGGCCTCCCTTCTACGGCTCCCCACCATCGGCGCGGCCAAAGCCATGCTGGGAACGGTAAAGCAGGAAAAGAAAGCGGCCAAAACCATCGAAACCTGCCTGATGACGGTGGCGGTACGGCTGGCAAAATACATCCGGATGGATGAGTACAAACGGAGCCGGATGAACAACGTGCTGAAAGCCAGCGGAATGAATCTGACCCCGGAGGTCTATCAGGCATATGCGTTTGTCAAATCAGGCGCTGTCCTTTTGGGCATCGTCCCCTGTGTGTTTCTTCTGCCATTATTATCGCCGGTAGTGGTAATCATGGCGGTGCTGATTTATTTTAAGGAGAGCCAGAAAGCGGATGAACGCTTAAAAGCCAAGAGGGATGAGATTGAAGGCGAACTGCCCCGGCTCGTTGCTACCATTGAACAGGAACTGAAAGCCAGCCGCAATGTCATCGGGATGCTGGAACGGTTCAAAGAGAACGCGGGGGCTGCTCTGACCGGGGAGTTGGATATCCTGCTGGCGGATATGCGCTCCTCCAACTATGAGGCGGCGCTCACCCGGTTTGAGGCAAGGCTCAATTCCCCCATGTTATCCGATGTGGTGCGGGGGCTGATCGGCGTGCTGCGGGGCGATGACAGCGCGGTGTATTTCCAGATGCTGTCCCATGACTTCAAACAGATGGAACTGCAGCGGCTGAAAGCGCAGGCGCAGAAGATCCCGCCGAAAATCCGGGTGTTTTCCTTTGCCATGCTGATGTGCTTTCTGCTGACCTATCTGGCGATTATCTGCTATGTGGCGGTGACCAGCCTGGGCGGGATGTTTTAAGAAAGGGGGATTCCAATGTTTTTACGGGAATTTATTCAGAAATACCCGGATGACTGTCTTGACATGATGACGCCGGGCGGCTTTGTATATCTCACACCGGAGCAGGCCAAGGGGCTGCTGGCCGGGGAAAGTGTCCTGGCGCATCCGGGCGATCCGGAGTGTTCCATGCGGCTGGACGCGGAGGAACTGCTCTCACAAAAAATACTGAGCGTCCGGCATCAGAACCATGTCTGCCATATGTTCATGGATTACCCGGATAAAGAGGAACTGGAGGCGGGGCAAAAGGAGGCGGATGGATTGCAGGAAATGGAAAAGGAACGGAAACTCAAGGAGCGGGTAAAGGCAAACTATGAAGCCTATATCCAGCAGTTAAAAACAAAACCTGCGCCTGACCTTATTGAGATGGCGTCTGAAATTGCCGCCGCTAAGTTTATCTATGAGGAACTGAGCGTTGAGGGCGCGTTCGGTGATTATGCGGATTATCTCCTCCAATTTGAAAATCCGCTGGAGGTATTGAGGGACGGCTGGCTGGAAGAACAGAGCTACGACCATCACGAAGAACTGGATCATGCCTTGTGGAAAATGGCCGACCGGGGATTCGGCGTGGGCGATTATCCCATGTTGGAGGACGGCTCCGCAAACTCCGCGATGGAACAGGGGGTGACCATGTGCTGAAGCGTTTCCGTGGAATCGTAAAAAACAGGCGCGCCGAGGGATATATTGATGTTGTTGTGCTGGTGCTGTGCGCTGTACTGATGCTGGCGCTGGCAATCCGGATACTGCCCGTGTTCGTAGCCAAACAGCAGCTTGACACCTTTGCCACAGAACTGGTAAGGGAGGCGGAAGTTACGGGCCGGGTTGGTTCGGAAACCTCACGCCGCGCCGCTGTTTTACGGGAGAAAACCGGCATTGATCCGGATATTTCATGGTCAACGGGCGGCAGGATTCAGCTTAATGAGGAAGTGACGGTCACCCTGACGCTGCGCCGGAACATCGGCCTGTTCGGCGGGTTCGGCTCCTTTCCCATTACCCTGCAGGCTCAGGCCACCGGAAAATCAGAAGTCTATTGGAAATGAGGTGAGGATGCAGTTGGCTGAAAAAATCAGACAGATCATAAAAGACCGGCGGGGTGTGTCTTTCCCTCTGGTGATCGGCGTCACGCTGGCGCTTGTCATCCTCCTGTGCGGTTTAAGTGAATATTTCCGTCTCCAGATTATCGCGGCGGGGGTAAAGGAAGCGGTGGAGGACGCCATTATCTCCACGGTCAACGACAATTATGCCGGAGTTTACCACGGAGTACGCGAGGGCTATTCGGGCGGCTATCTGCCGGACGGTGATACTGGTTGGGAAACTGCGGTCAGCGAAAGCGATATCTATACTTACCTTGACAGCACCATCGGTACGGAATCGAGAGGCGGCAGACATATCAAATATGTTGGGGATTCCGGCGGGGCGATGGAATTCGCCGTGGACAGCCTGACGGTCACCATCCGCAATGCGCCGCTGGCGCCATCTGATCCCCAAAATGCCCAGCGGTTTGAGGCGGACGCTGTCATCCGGCTGGAGGCGCCGGTACGGTTTGGCGGCAGGCTCCTGCCCTCCATGCACATCACCCTGAAGGTGCAGGCCGGATATATCGAGGTGTTTTAAAAAACTTCGGGAAGAATCAGGGAAATCGCTGGACTTCTGAAAAAATGTATAGTATGTTGTGACGTAACAAGAGGAACCATCAACCGGAAAAGGAGGAATCCCATATGAAACTAACAGAGAAAACGAAGAAATATCTTGCCATTGGCGGCGGCGCGGTGATCTGCATCGGACTGATCGCAGCCATCAGCCTGCAGTTTGGAAAAGCTCCTGCAGGTGAGGACACGCTCCCGCAGAAAAGCCCCACATCCTCGGAGATTGTGGTCGATCCCAGCAGCCTCGCCACCCGCACGGATGAATCAGGCACGGAAGAAAAAGAAGAAACAACCACAGAAGAAAAAAAGGTGGTCGTTCAGCCGAACACGGAAGCGGCGACAGGCGGCGCGGAGTCCAGCCAGCCGGTGGATACCCGGCCGGCGCAGACCGACCAGACGGAGCAGAGCATCCAGCCGGAGGCCACCAAGCCCGCTGAACCCAGCGAGGAAGTGAAAAAGGATGCCACACAGAAGCCGGACGGAACCAGGGTGGATACCCCGCCCACGCCGGTGGAGCATGAAGAAGTTGTAACGCCTACCGAACCGGAGCCTGCGCCCGGTCAGCCTCAAGGCGGGGAAACCAATTCAGAGGGGCAGACTTATTTTCCGGGATTTGGCTGGGTAGATGGAACCGGGGACGCACAGGGGACAACGGCAAATGATATGTATGAAAATGGGAATAAAATAGGTGATATGGGCAATTAAATAACAGAACACGAAAAAAGGGTATGGTCTTTGGACTATGCCTTTTTATTTGGGAAGGAGGATGTGTTTGAAACAATTAAGAGGAATCCTCTTGGCCGCAATACTGTTTCTTTCTGTACTGCCGTGTCAGCCTGTCTATGCGGTAGGTGAAGGGAATGTGGATAACGGAGGCGGAGGAATGGGGCAGGGAACCAATTCCAACAAATGGACTCCGGGGAACGATGGTGTCAGGGTAACGGTAGTAAGGCTAAGCGATCACGCTGTTGTGACGGCTCCCATTGATTTAACAAATAAACACCCGGATGGATTGGGGCATTTTCAAAAGGTGTCTAAGCTGGAGTATACCAACGGAGCGGTCTTGTCTCCCAGCATGACTGGATATACTTATGTCAATCCGGCGCAGTCCCTGCCCAAAATCATGAGTTCGCAAAGTCTGGGACAGGCAAGCATTGCACAGATTAAGTCATACTTTACAGATGAACAGGTCATCCGCAGTATTGCAAATTTAACGGGGATGGATTTCAATGTATTAATCAATGGGGAATACCGGCTGTTAATAGAGCCTGTTGCCTATGTGACGTTTCAGGGAGTAAAAATTGCCATGACCGCCACGGAGGCGGCATTATACGATGAGCAGACAAGCGGGGCAGTCCGGTCCAGACTTCCGTCTGTAGCATTCCAGAACCTGCCCCTGGCTATGTTTTTGGAAGTGCCGGACTTAGGGTATCCAGCATGGGATGGCCCGACATCCGGAATCCGGTCTAACCACGAAGTCAAAACAGCTTTGGGATTGGGCGTGGTACGTTTTAATGAAGCACCCCCGGAAGCGCCGGAGGTCAGCGCCTTTGACTATGAGTACCGCACCAATACCGAGGTCATCACACCGGTCAATGTCAGCGGCGGACAGAGCGATCCGGACCATGCGGTGTCTGTCACCTTCAACGTTGCGGGCCGCAGCTATACGGTGGATAACGTCTATTATCCGGAGGGCGACAGCCAGCTCGCATGGATTCGCTGGACAACGCCGGATGAGCCGCAGACCATGACGATCACGGTACGCGTTCACGGCGGTGGTTCCGTGGGCAAAGGAACCATCAACGTGAATATCGTGGATTTGGATGAAAACCCACCGCCCGACCCCAATGCGGATGACCGGAACGACAGTTTTACAAGACCATCCGTACCGAACAATGCACAGGTCACTTCGGCAAGCTGGGGCGTCTGGAGGCCCTGGTGGTATGAATATTGGGTATGGCACAGCGGGGATGACGATGATGATGGTTATTGGTGCGACCACGGCTGGTGGGAATTTGATCTTGACCGCTACTCCGCCAGCCTAAGCGGATCCATGCATATTACGCCGGATGAAAAGGCTCCAACGGCCAGCGGCAGAACCCTGAAATCCGGGTACGGAATCAATGAAAAGGTCACCACCCGTGTCAGCACCAGCCAAAGTTCGGCGGTCACGGCGGCGCAGAATGCGGTCACCTACTTCCCGGAGTTTCAGTATCAAGGCTTCTGGCGATTGCTCGACCGGATGGGCGGCGGCTATAACATGACTCATGAATTCAAAGAAAACCGTTACAGCACCTACAACCGGCGAACGCATTTCCTGCCCATTTGGTATCCGGACGGCAGCTACACGCCTTATACCTGGCTGATAGATTGCTGGACCCCTGCCGGGATGCTTTCCATGAACCTCACCGACTCAGTGACAGTCAGCGGCAACCTGTGGAGCGACTGGCATATCGCGCCGCAGAATCCGGACTAAGGAGGTATCTCAAATGTCTTATGAACGGATTGCCAGACCGGAGGGAAGCCTGTATCACTACACCAAACGTGACCATCTGGACAGCATCCTGCGGGATGGGCGTATCCGGCGTATGGGCGATACCGAGTGCTGGTTCTGTACCTCGCTCGAAGATACCCTGACGCTGATGCGGAATACGGTGATGATGGAGGGCAAGCCCTACTTTGGGCTTGGCGGTGTGCTGAAGCATTACCCCGCCTTTGTGCCGGAGGATTATGTGATCCTCAAACTGGAGCCGCGCTTTCAGAGCGGCGATTGGGTGCGCTGGAATCAGGAATTTCCACCCGGCGCGCCACCAGAACTTCTGGAGGCGGGGCGGGTGTTCAGCCGCCTGAAGGCAGGGTACCGCGGCGATCTGAAATTCCGGGAGCATCCGGAAATCATAGAGGTGGCGCCGCTTCTTTTGGAGCAATCTCCACAGCATAGTCTGACCATGTAACAATTTAACAGCAGAAAAAGAACAAGGGCTGCAAGACCGGTTCCCCGGCTTCGCGGTCTTTTCTTTTTCACAACCCGTAAAATGAAGGGAGAAATCAAATGAAAATGAAACGAATTGCTCTGTGTGCCTGTGCGGCCGCTCTGACGGCCTGCGTGTTCTGTGTGCCTGCCTATGCGGCTTCCGGGGATGTGGCCGGCGCCATCGAAGGGACATGGACAACGGCATCCCAGCAGATCAAGACCGTGGTGGACAACGTGGTGTTTCCCGCCATCGACCTGATCCTTGCCGTGTTTTTCTTTGCCAAGCTCGGCACGGCGTACTTTGATTACAGGAAGCACGGCCAGTTTGAATGGGCGGCTCCGGCCATCCTGTTTGCCTGCCTTGTGTTTACCCTGACGGCCCCGCTTTATGTGTGGCAGATACTTGGGATGTAGTGGTATAGAGGAATCACAAGGTTTTTCAGGAACCGTAAAACAGGAGCAGCACCCAAAACGGATGCTGCCCCTGCGGTTCTGTTCCCGATTAAAGAAAGCCTTCAATCTCTATCTCAAACTTATCATACAGAAAATCAAGCAGTTCAGCGGCAGTTGGCACGTCCCCTTTTTTACGGATCCGTTCCCAATACTTCCTGCTTTCGGAGGCAAGCCCCTCCGCGATGCAGCCGTCAAGAATGTTTGACAGTTCCTCTGTTTCCATGCCGGAGCGTTCCGCCATGTGCCGTAACACCGTTTCACCGCTGAACCGCAGTCCCTGCATATGGGATTTGCTGTAGGCCAGCCGGATGGTGCGAAGGGCATTCTCCCGGATTCGCCGTACTTGGGAAACGGTAAGGCCCTCCGCATCAGCCGCCTTTGTATACTTCTTAAGATAATAGCATTTCAAGAGGATATCAATCTGCTCCTTTGTAAGGTATTCACGGCCCTTCATGTGTGCGGTTCCTCCCAGCTTCCGGGCATTGCATCCAGCAGGAGCTGGAACATCTGCCTGTTGGTTTCCGGGTCGCGGGAGGCCAGACTGAGGGCCAGATCATAGGCAAGTCCCTGGGTAAAGGAACGGGCCGCCGGCGCGGTCAAAAAGCGCTGCTGAAGCAGTTTATTGAGTTCCTCCATGCAGGATTCGCCAGCCAGCCGGGAAATCTGTTCATAAAGGCTCCGGAAGCGCACCATGTCATCCACGCCTGTAAGATCGCTTTCCAGCTCTTTGATAAACAGGGAGGTGTAATATTCCATGATATCATCCGCCAGAAAAAACAGGAGCAGGCTTGAGTTCGTGCGCTTCTCCTGAAAAGACAGGGCGTCTTTTTGCTGTTCGTATACCTCCCGTATTCTCTGGTATAGAGGGTGCTGCTGTCCGGCTTCCGCGCCATCCATTACCTGATACAGCAGCTTTTGAATTTCGCCGCCCATTTCTGTTCCCTGAAGGGCGGCGTCCAGGGAAACCCCGGCGCTGATCCCCTCAAAAAAGAGAGTGAGGTAGTTATCCAGCAGATATCCCTGTCTGCCAAGCCGCAGGCGGATCTGTTTCGCCAGCCTGAAAAGCGGCCGCAGGGCATCCGCACAAGCCCCGTCCTCCGGGCAGCCGTAAAAGCTGCCCCTGTGTTGAAAAATATTCATCGTATCCCGACCTTTCCTTAAATGGTCGGGAATTTCCCGTATCGTCAAAAGCGCATACAAAGGCGAAGGCTGTAAGCCGTACCCATGCACGCGCTGCATTTATTTCTTGTAACACCATAACAAATACAGTATAATAATCTTGTTGTGGCGCTGTTTTTGCGGTTGTGCCGGGTGCTGAAGCCACCTTGGCGCAGGACTGGTGTGTTGCAAGCGCACCAGTCTGCCATGACGTTTTTTATTGTCGGGGAAACCCCGCCAGTTGTATGTAAACTCTGAATACAGATATTGTCAAGTCAAGTCTTCCGGATATGGAGGGCTTATTTTTTATGAGAAAAAGGAGGAAAAACCAATGGGATGTTGGGGAATTACCGCGTTTGAATCGGACGCGGGACTGGATGCCGTGGGGCTGATCAGAAAAAATCTGCCGGAGGACGGCAGGCTGGAGCTTGAAAAACTGATTGCGGAATTAAAGAGGGACAGTTGGAACGCACCGCCGGATGTATGTGACGGGCAGTCCCACACCAGCCCGATGGCGCTGGCAGAGATTATGGTAAAATTTCTTGACCGGGATATGGACGGTCTGGATTACGGGGAAGAATGGGCGGCGCAGGATAAGAAGTTCAGCGCCGTCACTTCTTTTTCCGCATCCAAAGAATCGGTTCAATGGCTCCGTGACTACATCTCCGATACGCTGCGGTATGCAAAGGAGAACGCAGAGTTTCAAGCGGAACAGGGCGAAAACCGGGGCGGCTGGTTTGAGGAAAAGGACTGGGTCGGCTGGCAGGAGCATATGGAGGGTCTGGCCGGCCGCCTTGATGTGCTTCTTGCCTCTCCCGAAAACCGCATCGAACTGATCCCAACGCAGGAACAGGAAAACAGCCCCATAAAAACAGAAAATAACAATACGGTTTCGGGCATGAAAAGTAAGTTTTTTGAGGAAGTATCAAGGCTGGCTGAAGCAAAGGGTTTTGAAGATAAAGGCGTGGAGCATGGCCTGCTGCAGCTTTACCTGAAGGGAAAACTGGCAGCCCAGGTAGATGAATCAGGTTCGATGCTTTACACACCGTATAAGGAAGTGTTTGATCTTATGGACGATGTTAATGATGCCCGGCAAAGAATCAGCGAAGTGAAGTATGCAGAGGGAAACGAACCGCCTGCCCCGGCAGACTGGAAACTGGGGCAGACGCTGTGAAAAGGAGGGAATTCAAAGGATGACTTTTTTTGAACAGGAGCTGCAAAAGCTCTTTGGCCATGACGCGGTGTTCGCGGACACGCGGTTCGTGGGCAACGCCTGTTATGGCAGGCTGACCGACAATATCCGGGTCAAAATCAATTTCCAGACCGGCGGGACCGCCGGCCATTACGACCGGCTGAAAGTAACGCTTCTCAACCGGAACGAAGGGCCAATCGACAGCATGGTACTGCGATTTCAGGATTTATGGGGGATCAAACAGACCAGCAACCCCAACTTCCGGGAGGGAGTCAGCCCTTATATCTGGGATGACTATGGAAAAACTGGCTGGTATGTTTACAAGCCAACGAAAACCGATTACAGGCAGCTCTCCGAGGCGGTTGGAACCTATTTGTCGGTGTTTCAGGAGCCGGTACAGGAGCAGCAGATGGGGCAGAAAATGTACTGATACTCCGGCTGCTGTTTTTCTGTTGCAGTCTTTACAAACGTGGCGCGTATTTTCTCCACGGACACAACAGAATGGGGAATTCCAATCAAGGAAGGAAGTGAGAAGAAAACGTGTTTATATGGGACTTTGTCGCCGACACCGTACTGGGCCAGATCATCGATTGGATTTACGGCCAAATCGTAGGGTTCCTCGGCGACTTTTTTATGCAGATGGGCAACATGGGGGCTGATCTGTTCGAGATGGGCTGGGTACAGTCCATCGTGTTATTTTTCTCCTATCTGGCATGGGCGCTCTATGCGACCGGCCTTGTGGTGTCGGCCTTTGAATGCGGCATTGAATACCAGACCGGGCGCGGCAGCGTGAAGGAAAGCGCCTTAAACGCCATCAAGGGATTTATGGCGGTCAGCCTGTTCACCACGGTGCCGGTGGAACTGTATAAACTCTGCGTATCCCTGCAGGGCAGCTTTACGGCGGGGATTACCGGTCTGGGAACAGACTTCGGTACGGTGGCCTCGGAAATCATGGCTTCGCTGCAGGACGCGGGGACATGGGAACAGGCGGCATCCTCCGGGGTGTTGGGCGGTTTGGGAAGCATCACCAGCCCCATCCTCATGATTTTTATCCTGATTATGATGGGCTATGCGGTTATCAAGGTGTTCTTTGCCAACTTAAAACGCGGCGGCATCCTGCTGATCCAGATTGCGGTGGGCAGCCTGTATATGTTCAGCGTCCCGCGAGGGTATATCGATGGCTTCGTGAGCTGGTGCAAACAGGTCATCGGCCTGTGCCTGACCACGTTCCTGCAGGCAACCATACTGATTGCCGGACTGATGGTGGTAAAGGATCATGCCCTGCTGGGATTGGGGCTGATGCTCTCCTCCGGAGAAATCCCGCGCATCGCCGGACAGTTCGGTCTGGATACCGGCACGCGGGCCAACGTGATGGGAGCCGTGTACGCGGCGCAGGGAGCGGTCAACCTGACGCGGACCATCGTGCAGACGGTGGCAAAATAAGAAGGAGGGCAACTAAATGGGCAGTAATAAACTGGTGTATATCGCATCCCCCTATGCCGGGGATGTGGAAGAAAATGTGGCTTTTGCCAAGGCGGCCTGCCGCTATGCGATGGAACAGGACGTCACCCCGGTGGCGGTCCACCTGCTCTATCCGCAAATGCTTGCGGACCATATCCCGGCAGAGCGCGAGGCCGGAATCCGGATGGGGATGCGGGTGCTGGAAGCCTGTGACGAATTGTGGCTGTGCGGCAGCCGGATGTCACAAGGGATGCGGGCCGAACTGGCGGCGGCACAGCGGCTCGGCATTCCGGCGCGGAGGATTGCGGATATCCCACAGGAAACACCGGGACCGCAGCCGGAACCGCGGCGCGGCATGGTGATGCAATGCTGACGCTTGGGAGCCTGTTCGATGGGATTGGAGGGTTTCCGTTAGCAGGCACTCACAACGGGATCACGCCGGTATGGGCAAGCGAGATTGAAGCCTTTCCCATCGAAGTGACAAAAATCCGGTTTCCGGACATGGAACACGTGGGGGATATTACGAAACTAAAAGGAGGGGAGCTGCCTCCTGTGGATGTCATCTGCGGCGGCTCGCCCTGCCAGGATTTATCCGTGGCCGGGCAGCGCCGGGGGCTTGCGGGGGAACGCTCCGGCCTGTTCATGGAGCAGGTAAGGATTGTGAAAGAAATGAGGGATGCGGATGAACGAAGAAACCTACCAGATCACCTTGTCCGACCTCGATACCTCGTTTGGGAAAATGTCCCCGGAGCCTTCTCCTCCGCAAACGGGGAGGACTTCCGGGCGGTACTCGAAGAAATCGCCCGCATTAAGGACAACGCCTGTCATGTGCCTCGACCTGACTCCGGGCGCTGGGAACCTGCTGGGGCTGCCATACTGGGAGATGAATTCAGCATGGCTTGGAGGGTCCTCGACGCTCAGTTCTGGGGAGTCGCCCAGCGACGCAAGAGAATCTTCCTTGTCGCGGATTTTGGAGGACTCACCGCTCCCGAAATATTATTTAAGCAGGACGGCCTGCCTGGGGATACTGCGCAGGGCCGAGGCGAGGGGCAAGGAGCTGCCGCCCCAGCTCAGGGAGGCGCTGATGCTCCAGGCGGGGCTTGCCTGACGCCCTGGGATGTGCAGAGCCGCCGCATCTTTGAGGAAAGCGGCACATGGCCCGCCCTGTATGGCGGCGAAGGGGGCGGGCATGGATATATAAAAACAGAGAAAAAAACAAAGGAAATTTTTGCTTTTCACATCAATCAGCGAGAGGAAACCATTGATTTGGGCGGCGTTTCCGGCGCTCTGCTTGCCACCCGCAATATGCAGATGCAAACCTTTATCGCGGAGCAGGAAAAGACCCCTATGCTGTGCCTGAATGACCAGGGAGGGGACCGTATGGATATCACGGAGGAAGTCACATCCACCCTGCGCGCCGGTATGGGCGGGCATCCTCCCCTGGTTGCACAGCCCAACTGGGATACCCAGCAGAGCGGAGTGTTCACGCCGGCTGGTGTCTCTCCCATGCTTGCCGGGGCGGACGGGGGCGGCGGCAGGAATCCGGCAGGGATTCTGTTTGCGGCAGGCGTGGTGAGCAAGGGGGATGGCGATTGTTTTCTTACGCCGGAGGTACACCTTCTCTTACCAGCGGCGGCGGTCAGGCCGGACAGGGGTATCCCTGTGTGTTTACAGCCGGGTTCTGCGGAAACGCCGGCGCGGATGCCAGAGGGATCGGGTTCCAGCCGGAATGCTCCCCCACGCTGAAAACAGGGACAGCCCCATCGGTGCTGTGCTTAAACGATCAGGGCGGCAGGGCGATGGCGTGTTCAGAGGATGTGGCCGGAACGCTCCGGGCGCAGGAACATGGGCATCAGCCGCTGGTTATGGCAACCCAGCAGGGCGGCGCGGAGATTGGCGTGGGGATCTGTCCGACCATCACGGCGGCCGCCGGGATGAGCGGCAACAACCAGCCGGTGCTGTATGAAAACCATGGCATTGATTCCCGCTATACCGGTCCGCATCCGGTGGCGCCGACCATGTCCGCCCGGTATGGGACAGGGGGAAATAACGTGCCGCTTATTGCACAGGAATCGGAGAGCTTCTGCATTGCGGGGAATATCATAGACCGTCAGCCGGAAAACGGAAGCAACGGGTTTGGGTATCAGGCGGATCTTGCCTATACCCTGACCGGAATGGACCGCCACGCGGTGTTCTCCCGCCAGAGAAACGATGAGTTCCGTGAAAATGATGTGACGGCAACCCAGAGCGCGCGCCAGTATAAAGACGCCACGGATTTAATCAGCCAGCCTTATCAGGAGGTGGTGGGGACGTTATGCCGGGACGATGGAAAAGGGATCAATAATCAGTATGTGGGGCAGGATAAATGTGTGGTGGAGCAAAAGAACCTGATCCGCCGCCTGACGCCGCTGGAATGCGAGCGGCTGCAGGGCTTCCCCGACCACTGGACGGACATTCCCGGCGCATCGGACAGCGCCCGTTACAAGGCGCTGGGGAACAGCGTGGCGATTCCGTGCGTGGACTTTGTCCTGCATGGAATCGCTTATTTTCTGCGGAAAATCAGGGAGGGATGACTGTCATGTAACATTGGTACATCTGCTTCCCTTTGGAAAGAATTCTTGTTGGGTATCGTCATAGCTATTCCCTCACATTGCCGGTATACTTGGCTTGTAAAATCAAGAGAAAGGAAACGGGCATATGGAAAAACGAAAAAACCTCTGCGCCATGATCCCGGAATCCCTGCACACGCAGGCGCGGACGGAGCAGGAAACACTGGAACTGACACTGAGCCAGTATGTCGAGATGGTGTTAAAAGAACACTTTGAAAAGGGAGGGAAAACGATGGATGGCAAGACAAGGACGCTGGCGTTTCAGGTATCGGAGGAACTTTTCGGGAAGATTAAGGAACATCTGAAAAAGACCGGACTGAGCCAGAAAGACTTCGTGATCGGCCTGATTGAGCAGGCGCTGACCGAAGCGGAGGCCGCTGATACCACAAAGGAAAGTGAGTAAAATAAACAACAACCATTAAACTGCCGAAGCCCTGGAGCCTCGGCGGTTTTTACTTGGAGGTGAACTGTTTTGTATATTTACCCTGACAATTTAAAATCCAGGGCCACGCTGTGGCTTTGGCAGCTTAAGGACATCGGCATCATCGGCGTGTGTGCGGTGGTGTCCATTCTGGCGCTGACGCAGGCGGGGTTCTTCCCGCCCATCGTCCTGACGGCGGTGTTTGCCTTTCTGACGATCCGCTTTGAGGATACCAGCATTCTGGATTTTATCCGGTATGCCTGCGCTTTCTTTTTTACCAGACAGCAGTTCTACGAATGGAGGTATACGGAATGAGCAGAAAGACAGAGAAAAAACAAGCCCGCGAAAAAGCCTCCACCCGCCAGCTCATCGGCGCGGAGGCTGTCACGGAGTACAGCCTGGTCACCCACGGGCATGGCGAACTGGTGTATTTCATCGTCAAGCCCTCGAACATCTCCGTGCTTTCCGAGGCCAGCGTGGGGGCGCGGATCTATGCCCTGATGACGGTGCTGAAGGGCGTGGCTGAGATCGAGATGCTGTGCTTAAACAGCCGGGAGAGCTTCGAGGACAACAAGCGGTTCCTCCGCTCCCGCATGGAGCAGGAGGACAATCCCGTGGTGCGCAGGCTCCTTGAAAAAGACCAGACACACCTTGACCGGATACAGGTGCAGATGGCGACCGCCCGTGAGTTCCTGATTATGATCCGCCTGAAGGAGGAAAAGGAATCCGAAGTATTCCCCTACCTTTCCCGGATTGAAAAGTCGCTCAAGGAGCAGGGCTTCTCCGTAAAGCGGGCGGACCGGGAGGACATCAAGCGCATCCTCGCCGTGTATTACGAGCAGAACGTGACCACGGAAAAGTTCGAGGATTTCGATGGGGAACGCTGGATCATCCCGGAGGATTAGCACTTCCCTTGTGCGCCGGTCTGTGGTAATGTTGTGTCCGAAAGGACGGGATGGCCTATGGATTATAAGGAACTGCAGCGTAAAAAAACATTGCTGCAGCAGAGAAAAGCCGCAATGCCGAAGGAACTGCTGGCGCATATGGAGCAGGAATTTGAGAATCAGTTTACCTATGATTCTCTGGCATTGTCCGGCAGTACCCTGACGCGGGAGGAAATAAAAGCAATCCTCGCGGACGAGCGCCAGAGGGAAAATACAGAAAAAGAAACAGAATAATCACAAGCAGGCATCGGACACATCAGGTTCCGGTGCTTTCTTTTTGCCCGAAAGAAGGAGGTATCCATTTGAAAAGAGCAAAATCCGCCCCTGCGGCGGCTGCGGAGGATGTGCGTATCCAGGAGTTTCTGGACATGATCGCGCCCTCCGTCATCAAGTTTGAAACCGACCATTTCATCTGCGGCAACACGTACCGCTGCGTTTGGGCATTGCGGGAATATCCGACCGCCACCGATGAGCAGGCCATCCTCTCCCACCTTGGGGAAAAAGACGGCGTCACCCTGCGGATCTACACCCGCCATGTCACCCCGGTGGAGGAAAAGAAAATCATCAGCAACGCCGCCAATAAAAACCGCATGGACAGGAGCAACACCAACGACCTGCAGCAGACGGTACTGGCGGAATCCAATCTGCAGGACGTGACCACCATTGTGGCGCAGATGCACCGGAACCGGGAGCCGCTGCTACACGCGGCGGTTTATCTGGAGCTGTGCGCCCATGACTTCGATCAGCTTAAACTCCTGCAGACCGAGGTGCTGACGGAGCTGATCCGCTCCAAGTT
Organism: Hungatella sp.; assembly: GCF_046966825.1. Taxonomy (NCBI): domain Bacteria; kingdom Bacillati; phylum Bacillota; class Clostridia; order Lachnospirales; family Lachnospiraceae; genus Hungatella; species Hungatella sp. The sequence continues at coordinate 168,484 of NZ_JBKVCZ010000001.1, forward strand.
AAATGTTGACCGGCTCATGCTGCGCCAGCAGCAGGGCTTCCAGTGCGTGATGCCTACCGGATGGAACCTGTTCCGGGATCAGTTTGAGCGCGTCCTGCCTGCCAGCAGTGTGGCAAATCTGTATCCGTTCAATTACAGCGGCAAGACCGACCCACAAGGGTTTTATATCGGGCGGGACAAATTCGGCAGCAACGTGCTGGTGGACTTTAACCGCCGTGCCGATGACAAGACCAACGCCAATATCCTGATCCTCGGCAACAGCGGCCAGGGCAAGAGCTATCTGCTAAAGCTCCTGCTGACCAACCTGCGGGAATCCGGGATGAAAATCCTTTGCTTAGACCCCGAAATGGAGTACGAGGATCTGACGGACAACCTTGGAGGCTGCTTCATCGACCTGATGGGCGGCGAATATCTCATCAACCCTTTAGAGCCGAAAACATGGGATGACTCCGGCAGCCCGGAGGATTTAGACGCTCCCCAGACCTTCCGTATCCGTTCCCGGCTCTCCCAGCACATCAGTTTTTTGAAGGATTTTTTCCGCACCTATAAGGATTTCACCGACCGGGAGATCGATGTGATTGAAATCATGCTCCAGAAGCTGTACGCCAAATGGGGCGTCAGCGACCGGAGCGACTTCGACCGGCTGGAGCCGGAGGATTACCCGATCCTGTCCGATCTGTACGCTTTCATAGAAGCCGAGTATAAGGCATTTGACGAGGATAAGCGCCAGCTTTATACCGCCGAAATGCTACAGAACATCCTGCTGGGCTTAAACTCCATGTGCGTGGGCGCGGAGAGTAAATTCTTTAACGGCCATACCAACATCACGGATTCCAGCTTTGTGACCTTTGGCGTAAAGGGGCTGCTGCAGGCCAGCAAAAGCCTGAAAAATGCCCTGCTGTTTAACGTGCTGTCCTTCATGAGCGATGAACTTTTAACCGAAGGGAACACCGCAGCCAGCCTGGATGAATTTTATCTGTTCCTCTCCAACCTGACTGCCGTGGAATATGTCCGCAACTTCATGAAGCGTGTCCGCAAGAAGGACTCGGCGGTCATTATCGCCAGCCAGAATCTGGAGGACTTTAATCTGGACGGCGTCCGGGAGTACACCAAGCCCCTGTTCTCCATCCCCACGCACCAGTTCCTGTTCAACGCGGGCAACATTGACGCGAAGTTTTACACGGACACCCTGCAGCTTGAGGACAGCGAGTACAGCCTGATTCGCTATCCCCAGCGCGGCGTGTGCCTCTACAAATGCGGCAACGAACGCTACAACCTGATGGTGAACGCCCCAGAATATAAGGCGAAGCTGTTCGGTAAGGCGGGCGGCAGATAAGGAGGGAGGCGACTGTGCATGGATTTAAAAGACCAACGCTTCGGCATTGAGATTGAGATGACCGGCATCACAAGGGAGCGGGCGGCCGGGGTTGCCGCTGAATATTTTGGGACTGCCGCGCGTTATCTTGGAACTTATTATGACACTTACACCGCTCTGGACAGCCAGGGACGCCAATGGAAATTTATGAGCGATTCCAGCATTTCCGCACAACGGAAGGACGGAAGCCGCAAGGTTGCCGCCAGCGGCGAATACCGAACCGAGATGGTCAGCCCGATTTGCCGGTATGAGGATATCGCGCCGATTCAGGAGATTATCCGCAAGCTGAAAGAGGCCGGAGCCATCACCAACACAAGCTGCGGCATCCATGTGCATATCGATGCCTCCCCCTTTGACGCCCGGACGCTGCGCAACATCACGAACATCATGGCCTCCAAGGAGGATCTGATCTATAAGGCGCTGGGCGTTTCCGTGGCTCGTCAGGACCGCTGGTGCCAGCCGGTGGAGCAGCGGTTCCTTGACCAGTTAAACGCCCGCAGGCCGAGAACCATGCAGGATGTGGAGCGGATCTGGTATGACGGGGAGAGCCGCAGTGATGAACATTATGACAGCAGTCGCTACCACTGCCTGAACCTGCACTCTGTCTTCCAGAAAGGTACGGTGGAGTTTCGTCTGTTCAACGGTACGCTCCACGCGGGCAAGATTAAGGCGTACATCCAGTTCTGCCTCGCCATTGGGGCGCAGGCGCTGAACCAGAGCTGCGCCAGCCGGAGGAAAACCCAGACCACCAATGAAAAATATACCTTCCGCACATGGCTGCTGCGGCTGGGTCTAAACGGCGATGAATTTGCCACCGCCCGCCAGCATCTGCTGGCCAACCTGCCCGGATGCATCGCATGGCGCGACCCGGCGCAGGCGGAAGCACAGAAGGAGCGGTTAAGGCAGAAAAGAGAAAAGGAACGGGAGCAGGCGCGGCTGGCGCAAACCGCCGCAGAAGCCGCCCCGCAGGAACAGACAACCGGACAGACAGAACAGGCCGGGGTTTCCGAAGAAGCCCCGGCCTTTGTCATGCGGATGTAAATCCGCATGAAGCATTGAGAAGGAGGAAATCATGGGAAGAAAACCCACGCTTTATATTGCCTATGGCAGTAACCTGAATCTGCCGCAGATGGCACTGCGCTGCCCCACCGCCGAGGTGGTGGGCAAGAGTGAACTGAAGGATTATGAGCTGCTGTTCCGTGGAGGCCGCCGGGGCGCGGTCGCCACGGTGGAACCCAAGGAGGGCAGCTCCGTCCCCGTGCTTCTCTGGAAAATCCGGAAGCAGGACGAGGCATCCCTCGACCGCTATGAGGGCTATCCCAACTTTTATGACAAGCAGATGATGGATGTGGAACTGGATGGCAGGACGGTATCCGCGATGGTGTACATCATGACACCCGGCCATGAGTTTGGCATCCCCTCGGATTATTATGCCGATGTGATCTGGCAGGGCTATGAATCGGCGGGCTTTGATACGCAGGTATTGGAGGATGCCATCAACAAAGCCTATGACCTGACATTTGGACAGGGGCCGCAGCATGACGAAGGCAGCCAGCAGTCACTGTTTAACATGGGCGGCTGGGATCAGATAAAATAAAAAACCGCATCTTTTTCAGATACGGCTTACCGGTTGGACAACTGTATGGATTTCACATAGGCGGCCAGCAGTTCCTCTACATGGGGAATGTATTCCGGAGAAAGACCGGAAAGCATGGCGTTGATTGCTGTCAGGTTCCCCTGCTCTTCTATGCCAAACAGGATGTAATCGGCGGACGTCCCCAACGCCCTGCAAAGTTTGATGAGGGATTCCGCTGTGAAGCTGCCGCTGCCAAGTTCAATCGTCCCAATAAAAGAACTGGCAAGCTCCGCTTTTTCCGCAAGCGCTTCGCGGGAATATCCAAGGGTTTCACGGCATTTCCTGATCCTGCCTCCAATCTCTACGTTAAGCTGTTTCTTCAAACCATCACCGCCCTTCATCCTCTATAGGGATAGTTTATCCTACTCGATGGAATATAAACATCATTGATACAGGTTGAAAAATAACCTTAATCAAGTATAATTAGTATCATCAAAAGAGGACAAAGGAGAAAAGAAACGATGGAGATACAGACGGCTTGTTGTTTTACCGGGCATCGCCCGGAGCGGCTTCCGTTTCGATATGAGGAACAGCATCCGGACTGCCTGCGGCTGAAAGAACTGCTCCGGCAGGAAATTGTGCGTTTGATTGTTGAGGAAGGAGTCACCCGGTTTATTACCGGGATGGCGCTGGGAATCGACCAGATCTGTGCGGAACTGGTGCTGGAACTAAAAGAAACCTATCCGCAGGTGACGCTGGAATGCGCCATTCCTTATGAGGAACAGGCGGCGAAATGGACGATTCCCCAGCGTGACCGGTACTTTGATATCATCGTCCGGAGTGATACGGCAAGCCAGCTTCAAGGGACATACAGCAGGGACTGCATGAAAAGACGGAACCGCTATATGGTGGAAAAAAGCGGCCATGTGCTGGCGGTATGGGACGGCGCGGCCCGCGGCGGAACCGGGCAGACCGTCCGCTATGCCAGAGAATTGGGCAGGGAGATGGCCATCATCCACCCGGTAACACTGGAAATCATCAGAGAAAAGAAAACAGAACCGGCGCGGAAATAAGCCTCTTTTCCGGGGGCTTACTTTAAGCGCCCGAAAGGAGGAACGCCTATGGGAGCACCCGCCGCCGTGCTGGCGGTGAAAGCCGCCCTTGCCGCGGCAACGGATAAACGCTCATGGACGGCCATCGCTTCAGTAGTAGCCGCCATCCTGATCCCGTTTATATTAATCCTTGTGGTTCTTTTGAGCGCCCTGTCCGGCACAGCAGACCACAACAATGCCGCCGTGGATTTGACATTCAACGGCGGCTATTTATCTTCCCGGCTCCCCGCCGACTACCGGATGTACATCGAAAAGATGCGGGAGAGCTTCGCCGAACTGGATGCGGCTATTGCTGAAATGAATGGTATGGCCGAAGATGGAGAGGTGGACGCCTACCGGATAAAATCCATTTTTTATTCTCTGTTCTTCGGCGCGGATCAGCCCCGGATGAACGATGGGGACTATCGCCGGTTCGCCGACTGCTTCGTGGCCTACGAGGAACGGGAGGATGAGGACGGCGAAACCTATACCGTGGCCATTCCCATCACAGACCTTGAAACGGTGTACGGGAACCTTTCCTCCGTGCTTGGGAGGACGATCACCGCAGAGAATAAATCCAATGCGAACCGGATCTATCTGCTGGCGCTGTACGGCCCAGCCGCTGTTCCGGGCGGAGGGAACGGCCTGCCGCCCGGCGTTTCTATGGGGGATGGCAGCTTCGCGGCGCTGATGGCGGAGGCCACAAAGTATATCGGGTCCCCCTATGTGTGGGGCGGCTCCAGCCCATCCACCTCGTTTGACTGTTCCGGCTATGTGTGCTGGGTTTATACGCATTCCGGCGTTTACAGCCTGCCGCGCACCACAGCGACCGGCATCTATGACCAGTGCTCCCTTGTGCCGAAAGCAGAAATGCAGCCGGGAGATCTGCTCTTTTTTACCCGCACCTATGCCTCTCCGGGACCGGTGAGCCACGTTGGGATCTATGTCGGGGGCGGGCAGATGCTTCACGCGGGCAATCCCATAGGCTACGCAGATATCAATTCCGCTTACTGGACTGAACATTTCTATGCCGTGGGCAGACTGCCTGCAGGCTGATCTTTGGTACATTGTGGTATCGACTTTACACGGTGTGTGTAGTATGTTCTGTCGCGGAAGGAGGTGAAAGCGATGGATCAACTGGAGGAGATGGCGGCAGAGCTTCTGGCGGAGCATATCCGGGTCATACGGGAAGCCTTTGCAAAAGGACAGTCTGAGAACTGGCAGAAAAAAGAAGCGGCCCATATGGAACGGATGGATGCCATCCTGAATTCCCTGCCGGATGCAGATCGGGAATATCTGGATAATTATCTGGCCGATGGTATCCTGGCATCAGAGGACGAATGCACCAATGTCTATCTGGCGGGTTTCAAAGACGGCATAAAGCTGTTTAAAAGTCTGTTATAAGAGATTGAACCAGTGGCAGACCGCCGCAGTATGACGGCGGCTGTTGCTGTTCCCATAGAAATGAAGATATAAGGAGGCGGATCAATGACAGAAAAAAGAAAAGAAACCCTGCTCTATCAGGCGCTCGGCTCTATCAGCCAGATTGAAAGTGGCCCCGGCTTATACGATTGTCTGCATAACTGTGTAGGCATGACCAACGCCGAGATTAAAGAAGCAGGCTATGAACTGGAGGAATACTACCAGAGCGATACGCCGGAGCAACTGGCCGCCGCCAGCGGCCAGCGGTACATTACGCTGGAGGAACTGGAGCGGCAGGCCCGCAAGGCCGTGGAGTTTATCATACAGGACGGTACCGAAAATACTACAAGCGGAAACTGGATACTGCCCTTTGATGGACTGGAACAACAGAGCGGATTGTGTGTGGAGGATGCGTCATTTTTTCAGCAGCTCATCAGAAATATGCTGTGCGAACGTCCGGAGGCAGCGGATCTGTCTATTGATGAAAATGGCTTTGATGTGACCTGTTATCTCGATTTCTGCCGGAACTTTGAACCGGAAACGGAGGCTGTGCAGACAGACGTCTCCCGGCAGAAGCTCCGTGAACTGATCTGTACGCCGCTGGCTGATGTTCACCTCGTCCATAAGGAGGTGGACATCGACCCGGCCACCATTGTGGAGCTGTCTGCGAACACTCTGACTGATGCCGGGAAGCAGGCATGGGCCGATGTGCTGGAGGCAAAGGTGTGCCGGATTTATGGGGGAGCCTACGGGCTGCAGGTGGAACTGAAGGGCGTGAAGCCTTCCCGTCTGCAGGACTTCTCCACCATGCTGGCGGGTTACTGTTCTGAAGAAAGCTATGAAAAGTGGGTGGCACAGACGGAAGAAGTCCCGGCGCAGTCACCCGATATGAAGCTGTGAAAAGGAGGATTTTCCGATGAAGAATACCACGCTGACCCTGTCGTTTAACACCGAAAAGCTGGATGCGCTGACCTTCCACATGGGCAAAAAGGATGCCGACCTGCAGGGCGAGCTGAACGATACCATTCAGAAGCTCTATGAAAAGTATGTGCCACAGGCCACCCGTGAGTACATCGATGACAAGGTGAGCCGCGATGCTGAAGCAAAAGACCGTCCTCGGAGACCGGCCAGACCTGCACCCCTTCCGGCTGATACTGCTGCGCCGGAGGGATCGGATAAGTGCATCGGATAAAAAGCCAGCAACTCCCCCGTGTCCGCCCCTGTGACGCCCCGTGTGGGCTTTTTCCGGGCAGGGTGGCATCCATGTACCCCTGCGGCTGGTTTCGCCAGCGTTGGGGCGCGTGTGGCTGCTCTCCGAAAAAAGGCTGAAAAGCCTTGCTGCGGCTGGATTTCCGGTGGTTTTAGCAGGGTCGAAATGTGTGCAGGTTAAAGGGGTTATGCTGCTTTCGCAGCCTAACCCCGGAAAACACCGCCCGGCAAAGCCGTGCGGAGGAAGATGTTTGAATACCTTTTTGTTAAGTTGGGTAAATCCTTATGCCAGACAGCGAATAAAAGTCCGATTGTCAGGCATTTTCTGTGAACAACGAAACTATTACGAGGAAGGAGGTCAAGATGACAGGAGAAAAGCCTTCCATGCGGCGCATTGGGATTTATGTGGAGCAGGAAACCCTGGACTGGTGCGACAGTCTGCTGCTAAAGGCCAATGTGCGTTCACGGAACGAGTTTGTGGGTGAGGCACTGCGGTTTTACTGCGGTTATCTCACATCGCAGCAGAGTGAAAACTATCTGCTGCAATCACTGTCCTCTGTCATGGCAGGAACAGTGCAGGACAGCGAGAACCGGATTGCCCGGATGGATTTTAAAATCGCTGTGGAGCTTAGTAAGCTGTCACAGGTCATCGCTTACACCCACGAAGTTGGTGAGGAAGCTCTCCACAAGCTGCATTTGAAATGTGTGGATGAGGTCAAACGCATTAATGGCGCAATTAATTTTGAGAACGCATACAAATATCAAAAACGCCAAAGCTAAAGCTAAAGATAAAGCGATTCGGTATTCTGATTCTGTCCATCAGAAAATTTAATGACTAAAACCGCACTGTGTGGTATAGTTTTAATATATAAAACGTTGTGGAGGAGGGAGCATATGCGAAAACTGAAGGTTTATCTGGATACCTCCGTGGTCAGCTATCTGTATCAGGAGGATGCGCCGGAAAAAATGCAGGACACCCTGTCACTATGGGAGCTTTTCCGGCAGGAGCGTTACGATGTATGCCTGTCGGATATTGTATTTGATGAGATTGGCGGATGCAGGCCTGAAAAGTTAAACCGGCTTCTGGATTATCTTGAGCAGATTGATTACGAGCTTATCCAGACCGATGAAGAAACCGTGTCACTGGCTGAAAAATTTATTGACTTTGGTATTCTGAAACAAAAAAGTTTTGATGACTGCCATCACATTGCGGCGGCAATTCTGGCAGGCTGCGATATTGTCATATCCTGGAATTTTAAACACATCGTCAATGTAAAAACGGTCAGGGGTGTGAAAACCATTACTACGCTGGAAGGATACAAGGACCTTTTAATTTATCCGCCGTCTGTATTGCTGGAAGGAGATGAAGAAGATGAAACCTGAAGTCAGTGAAAAATTTACAGTTGAGGATATCCGTAAAATACGGGAGTATAATTCCCTGCGCCACGTAAAAATGTCTCCGAAAGAAATCATAGAGGATACAAGAAAAGGCGCACAGCCCGTGCTTCGGATGTTGGAGGACAGGAAATTGTCAAAAGTATAGAGTATCTGTGTTGAGCGGCTGAAATATGCCGCTCTTTTTGTTTGCGCGCCATGGGCGCGCTCTAACGGGTGAAAGTCCCGAACACGCCTAGGCAACGAGGAAGTGTATAGCCGAACAGCAAGGGTGTCCATCGTGAGGTGGAATCTGAAGGAAGCTGTAAGCAAA